>CAYOVC010000115.1:0-7987 GCA_964407305.1 uncultured Bacteroidaceae bacterium
TAAATTTTTCTCATGAAACCTAAATTATTCATTTTGACTTTTATTTTTCTGTGTCTGTCTGATCTGCACGCACAGGATTTATTCATTGAAGCAGAGAACTTTGCCATTAAAGGTGGCTGGGTCGTAGATCAGCAGTTTATGGACATTATGGGTTCTTCCTATCTTATGGCACATGGCATGGGCGTGTCAGTCTCAGATGCTGAAACGCGGGTGGAATTCCCTTCCACTGGAGAGTATCGTGTATTTGTACGAACATTCAACTGGACTTCTCCCTGGCACCAAGGTGAGGGGCCGGGGAAATTTCAGCTCCTGGTGGACGGCCAGGCTGTGGGACTCCCACTTGGTACGGTTGGTAGCTCATGGTTATGGCAGGAAGCTGGTACGGTAAATATACAGGATGTATCAGTAAAACTGGCACTGCGTGATCTTACGGGTTTTAACGGGCGCTGCGATGCTATTTATTTTACCAAAGGAACGTCATCTCCTCCTGATGACCTGGCTGCCCTGGAAAAATTCCGTAAGAAAAAGCTTAATCTACCCAGGAAGCCTGTTAAAGGAGGCGAATATGACCTGGTGGTTATTGGTGGCGGTATTGCAGGTACTTGTGCGGCGATATCGGCAGCACGTCTGGAACTAAAGGTGGCCTTGATACAAGACCGCCCTGTGCTCGGTGGAAACAACAGTTCGGAAGTACGTGTGCATCTGGGAGGACGGATTAATCAGGAACCTTTTCCTGCTTTAGGAAATGTTGTTAAGGAGATAGGACCATCGCGGGGAGGGAATGCGCGTCCGGCGGATTTTTATGAAGATGAAAAGAAAACAGCAATGGTGCTGGCCGAGGAAAACATTTCTCTTTTTACAAATTACAGGGCGTTCGGAGTAAAGATGAAAGGCTCACGAATTAAGGAGGTTTATGCAAGGCAGATTGAAACATCCAACGAACTTTCTTTCACTGCGCCTTTGTTTGCCGATTGCACCGGCGATGGTACCATCGGTTTCCTGGCTGGAGCCGATTTTGCCATGGGCAGGGAGGGAAAAGATGAATATGGGGAAGAAACAGCACCGGAACAGGCTGATAAAATGACTATGGGTTCATCTGTCCAGTGGTATTCGATTGAGGAAGACCAACCTAGTGGTTTCCCGGATTTTAAATATGGTATTGAATTTAATGAAACAAATGCACAAAAATTAAAAATGGGCGAGTGGAAATGGGAAACAGGGATGAATTATGACCAGATTTATGATTTTGAAAGAATCCGCGACTACGGTTTGCTGGTAATATTTTCCAACTGGTCGTTTATGAAGAACCAGAGCCTTGTAAAAGATGAATACCGTAATAGTCGGCTTGAGTGGGTTGCTTACGTGGCAGGCAAGCGTGAATCAAGAAGGTTGCTGGGTGATCATATCCTTACGGAGAATGACATTACTAAGTTCGTTATATATCCCGATGCATCGTTTTCTACTACATGGACGATTGACCTGCATTATCCCGATCCTGAAAATATCAGGCATTTTTCTGGTAATGAATTTAAATCTATTGCTGTGCATAAACCAATACATCCTTATCCGGTTCCCTACCGTTGCCTTTATTCAAGGAGTGTGGATAACCTTTTTATGGCGGGTCGAAACATCAGTGTAACCCACGTGGCACTAGGAACCATACGTGTAATGAGAACTACAGGAATGATGGGTGAGGTGATTGGCATAGCAGCTTCGGTTTGTAAAGTCCATAATATAAGTCCGCGCGGTGTTTATAAATATCAATTGGAAGAGTTGATAGAGCTTATGAATATTGGAGTTGGAAAATATGATATTAATGAAGAACAAAATTATAATCTTGGCAGATCATTAGGCCCCAAATGACAAAGTATAAAAAATATTTTTAACTGAAGTTAAACCCAACCTTCCTGCCGGCAGGAAGGTTGGCCATGATTAAATAGCTTGTGCATTATTGCAGGGATTAAGACCGGCTAAATAATTCAATTTGGATTTTTTGTATAACTTAAAATATTATTAAAGATGAACAAGTTTTCAGTATTATATGGATTATGTTCCATACTTTTAATAGGAGGTTCATGTGAATCTAAAGAACAACAAGAAAAACCGAATGTCCTGATAATCTATTGTGATGATTTAGGGTATGGTGATATAGGAGTTTATAACGCAAACTCAAAAATACCTACTCCTTATATTGATAAATTGGCAAGTGAAGGGCTTTCCTTTTCTGATACACACGCTCCTGCTGCCATTTGCGGCCCTAGCCGTTATGGGATACTGACAGGGAGGTATTCATGGAGAAAGCCTGATGGACTTGGAAATGGGAAGTCATACGAGGATTGCAGAATTGAAAAAGAAAGAGTAACAATTGCCATGATGTTCCAGAAGATGGGGTACAACACCGCACAAATTGGGAAATGGGGGCTGCGTCATAATTATTCTGACATTCTAAAACACCCTTCTATTCTCATTGATAGTATCACACTTGATGATTTGGATTTTAGCAAACCATTAGATGCTGTTAATCAAAGAGGATTTGATTATGCGTTTACCATAACCATGCTGGCAGGAAGAAGAGAAGGGAAGATGCATAATAATGACAAATGGTATTTTGAAAATGGATTCCCTTATCCCAGAGAGATTACTCCTGATCCGGTAAACTTCGACTGGTCTGGTTGTTTTCCAACTATAACCCAGAAGGTAATTGATTATATTAATACCTTTGCCGGAAAACTGGAAAGAACGGAGTTTCGTATTGACAGGGAAAAGCCATTTTTTATCTATTTTGATCCACATGTGCCTCATGACCCCATAGTTCCGAATGAAGAGTTCCTGGGTAAATCAAATGCAGGAAAATACGGGGATTTTATTTACGAAATTGATTATCGTGTAGGTATGATATTAAAAGCCTTAGAGGAAAACGGATTAGATAATAATACCGTTGTAATATTTACTTCCGATAATGGCGCAGAAGCCCACAGTTATACCCGAATAAAAGAGTACAGACATTATAGTAACGGAAATCTTCGCGGAGCAAAAAGAGATGCATGGGAAGCAGGTACACGTGTGCCATTTATTATGAAATGGCCAGGAAAAACGCCTAAAGGGAAATGGAGCAATTCGCCAATCTGTCTCACTGATTTCTTTGCAACTTTTGCGGATCATTTCAATTATAAGTTAGATGAAAGAACTGCAGAAGATAGTTTTAGTTTTTTACAAATTATCTCCAAATCTGGGATGAAAATAGAAAGACCTGCAATAATATATCACACACCCAAAGGGGTTATGGCAATCAGGGATAAAGAGTGGGTATTTATCGATGCCCCTACCGGAATGCATACAAGAGAACCAGAATGGTTTAGGGAAGAGCGTGGTGTAATTCCACATAATATGCCGGTTGAGTTATTCAATTTATCGGTTGATCCTTTGCAATTAAATAATATTGCCGAGAAAAATCCTGAAATAGTAAATGAACTAAAAACAAAACTAAATATTATGTTAGAATAAATAAACTGTAAGATTAATGTCCTTAATATACATATCTGGGAACCCGGGCTAAGTGCAGAAAACACACTTTAATTCCAGGGCAGGTATCAGTTTAATTATCGATCATAAAAATATCTTTATAAGAGGAGAGTTATGAATATGCAAAAATCAATTATTCTCACATCCCTGATTTTCCTTTTGGGATGCTCAGAGCAAGGAAATGACAAAACCTATAAATTTGATCCTGTTAACAATCCGCCCAATATCCTGTTCGCGATTTCGGATGACCAGTCTTTCCCGCATGCATCAGCCTATGGTAGCAAAATGGTAAATACGCCTGCTTTTGACAGGGTAGCGGCAGATGGCATTCTTTTTATGAATGCATTTGTGGCTTCTCCCGGTTGCAGCCCGAGCCGGGCTGCCATACTTACCGGGCGCTTCTGCGGACAGATTGAAGATGCCGGAACGCATGCTGCCGGATTTCCTGCGGAATACATCGTTTATCCCGATATACTTGAGAAGGGTGGTTATTTCATCGGATATACCTATAAGGGATGGGGGCCGGGTAACTGGCATTTGAGCGGAAGGATAAGGAACCCGGCAGGGGTACATTACAATAACGTCAAGCATCCCCCACCTTTTACCGGGTTTAAATCAACTGATTATGCCGGGAATTTTGCCGATTTCATTAGCCAGAAACCAGAGGGGAAACCCTTTTATTTCTGGTATGGCTGCTCTGAACCTCACCGGGATTTTGAAGAGGGTTCCGGGCTTAGGGCAGGAAAAAAGCTTGAGGATGCAGAGGTTCCCCCATTCCTTCCCGATTCACCCGAAATTCGAAGTGACCTGCTGGATTACGCACTGGAGATAGAGTGGTTTGATAAACACCTTGGGAGAATGATTAAAATGCTCGAGGAAACCGGTGAACTGGACAACACCATTATCGTGGTAACCTCCGATAACGGGATGGCATTTCCCCGCGCCAAATCAAACCTCTACGAATACGGGATACATATGCCGCTTACCATCATGTGGGGCAAACAAGTTAAGGGGGGGCGCACAGTGGATGATATTATTAATCTCATTGATCTTGCGCCTACTTTTCTGGAGGCTGCCGGACTTGAGCATCCATCCAAAGAATACCCTATGGCAGGTAGAAGTATTATGAATATTTTGCTAAGTAATAAAGAAGGACAGGTAGATTCAACACGTACCGCAACCTTCTCTGCAAAGGAGAGGCATTCCAGCGCCAGGTGGAATAATCATACTTATCCCATGCGAAGTATAAGAACACAAAACTATCTGTATATCAGAAATTTTAAGCCTGAACGCTGGCCGGCCGGGGCTCCTCAGGAAATTTTGACTGATGGTACATCAGGCCCTATGCACGGAGCTTATTACGACATAGACGCAAGCCCATCCCTATCCTACCTGACGGATAACCATGATCATCCTGAGGTGTCAAGATATTTCCATTTGGCAGTTGATAAAAGGCCTGCTGAAGAGCTGTATGATATCCTTAGTGATCCGGGTTGTTTGCAAAATCTGGCCAATGAGGCTTCCTATCAGGATGTACTTACAGAACACCGTCGTAAACTCGGGGCCTTCCTCATGGAAACCGAAGATCCCAGGGTTACTGGCCGGGGAAATATATACGAGGAATTCCCAAGGTACGGGTCTATGCGGGAATTCCAGAAACCCGACTGGGTAAATGAATAGGAGAAAAGAACGATAGGGAAACTCCCTATTTCTGGAATTAAAGGAGACTTATCCTGAAAAAAAATATAAGACCTTTGCATTTGAGTCGACATTTTTTGGGCGAAACCCGAAAAACTGTCGCTATGCGGGGTGTTAAAATTATATGCCTATTTTAATTAGCCCTTTGCAAGAAAACGTCAACTACTGCGTTATTCTCGTTTTTGAAGCTTCGGATGAAGATGATTTACGCTGGACATTATGGGCAAAGAGGTTTCCGATAATAAGAACTTCAGTAGCATTATCATGGATCAGAGAGCCTTTTGAATGCGTTGAGTTACTTAATCCCTCCGCAATGATGCAATGACTAAACAGAATCTTGTGAGATGTGTTCTTACGCCATTCCCCGGGCGAGTTTCCTTCAAAGCGGGGACCTGAGGCCGATAAGTTTTCATCGGTTGCCCATGTCAGTGAACAATGATCTACTATTATATTAAAAGCACCTCCGGTAGTTACAATCCCATCCACTTCCCATCCGCTTTTCTTTTCATGGCCTGCTTCTCCGGGACGCACCTTCATGTGTTGTATGAGAACATCATGTGTTGCTATGTTTATACCTCCCTGAATAATGGCTATTCCCGGGGAGGGCGCAGTTTGACCAGCGATCGTTACATAAGGTTCAATTATGTTTAATGACTCCCTTTCCAAATCAAATCAATGATGCCTGCCACTTCAAAAACAATGATTCTTGGGTCTTTGTGGCTAAGGGCTTCTGCAAGGGAACCCTGCCCCTGCTTATTCAGGTTGGTAACTTTTAGGATAACGCCATCTGATCTTCCTTTAGAATCCAATCCATAACCTACTACACCTTTTATTACAGGCAATCCCCCAATCTTGAAATCAACGGGAGTTTGTGCATTACAACCATGCGTACATGAAACCCAAGAGAAATAAAGCCCAAACAAAACAATTCTTATGAAATATGGATTTACGGTTGACATTTTTGATAAATACATGTGCTATTGGGAGATGAGTTTTGATACTTCTACTCCCGCGAGAATTACAGCTCCTATCCCATGAAAGTCATTGAAAACGATTGGCCGGTCGTAATAAAGGAAGGTGGAATTTATTAAAACATTATCCACAACCTTTTTGACAGTATTTAAAACATCATTTCTTAATGGCATCTGGGCAATGCTTGTAAAACAAAGGATGAATAAGAAAACGATTAAGTTGTTAATTTTTGCCTTCATTGATAAAAAGTATAACATTTTTTTCATTGATAAAATGAGAATATTGGATTATTATCGAAGTAATGCTGTCGCACACCATAGGAGTGGCGCATGTCCATGCAGGTCGCCAATAATTCTTGGTCTGTTCATGTAATGTTCACGATTGTTTTGAATGTTGGTCCCGGCACAAACTTCAGTGAGGTCATTGTTTTCGTTTAAATAACCGACCAGCGCTATCCATCCTTTACGTGCAGCGGCACCATAAACTTTTTTATCCAGCCAACCGTTTTTAACTCCTGTAACCATAGCATAGAGAAACATTGCAGTGGAAGAAGTCTCCTCCCATGAATCAGGGTCATCTATAATCTGTCGCCACATACCTTCCATAGTCTGATGAGAAAGGAGCGAGTTCATCATTTTGAGGTATCCGGCCATAATTTTGGCTCTTTCTTTATGATCGGCGGGGAGGATACGAAGTGTTTCTGCCATGCCCACAGCCATCCATCCATTTCCTCTTCCCCAAGAGAAATGTGCTTCGGGAGAATGATAAAATAGTCCGTTTTCCAGTTGTAATTCGTCGAGATATAAAACCATTTCATCAGCGGTCCTGTTTATATATTCAAGATTATTTGTAGCACGGTATGCCTGAGCCTGCACGGCCGTTATCATAAACATATCATCAATCCATAATCGGGTTTGCCATGAATACCCTTTCTCCGACCATGCGTATTGTTCAGGACTTACATCCTCAGGAATAAGCCATTGTGAGTCGGCATAGTGCAATCCTATAGCCAGATAATCCTTATTCTTTGTTTGCAGGTATAACTCAGAAGGGATCGCTCCAAATACGTTATTATCCACATGATTTGGGTCAGGTAGCAGGTGTTTTGCGGTATCCAGCAAGGAAACAAACCTGGATTCAAACCGGTTAAAGAGATCCTTGTTTTTTGTGGCTTCTGAAAACCATAATCCCCCCAGCCAAAGACAAACATCCGGATATGTTACACGAGTAAGCGGCCTGTTCATCTGGTACCTTCCAAACATCGTATAACCTGCCTGGAGGAATTTATCTGCGATTACAAATCCGATTTTTTCCGGTGAGTAACCTGTTGGCCATTTTTTAAGGGAATAGTCACTATTTTTTACCTGAGCGCTTGATACCCCAATACATAGGATGAGAAGAACTAATAATACATTATTTTTCATTTTTTTCAATTTTTTCAATTACATTATAAAAACGATTTGAGTACAGAAAACGGAAGTAATAATATAAAACCTGATGGGTTGAAGGGATATATCACCAATACTTCTCTGAGAGCAACCCAAATTACTGACAACTACAATAACCTATGGATGATTGAAAAAGCCTTTAGGATCTCGAAAATGGACTTAAAGATCCGCCCTATCATCGCTTACGACATAGGATCGAGAGGCACATATGCATGTCCTTTACAGCAAATTCAATTTACCAAGAGTTAGAAAGGGTCTTAAATCCTATCTGTCAGTTAAAAAAGCCGCTGAATTAACCCACAACATGTACCAGCTAAATGTCACTCTTCCAGAGTCTAAACATAAAG
>CAYOVC010000116.1:0-7974 GCA_964407305.1 uncultured Bacteroidaceae bacterium
TAGTTGGTTTGTTCGGTACATGCATCTTTATCCAGTCTTAAAGGCGGAGGTCTATCTATATCCCCTGGTTTCTCATTATTGATTATTTGTCGAAGGGTTAGCCTGGTTGGTCTATGACCAGTTGGTCCACCCTCGATGCAAAATCTCCACGCAGTTCTCTAAAGTTTTTTTTCCGTGTGATAAAATAGTCGGCAACCACGGATCCCTGGTAGATCTCCGGATGGCTCAGACTCCTTTCAACCTGACTCTTTTCCTGCTGGTCAACCCGGTAACTCTTTTTCATTCTCCTGAACTCCCTGTGTGCTTTTAAAACGGCTCTGAAATCACCTGGTTGGAATGCTGCCAGGAAGCGTAACGCTGATATTCCGTCGAGCAGCATCCTGCGCCTGATGGTTTTTCTCAGCCTGTCCCCCGGTAGGTTTTTATACAGCAGGAGCAGGTTGTTCCTGAAATTCAGGTAGGTCTTGAATGGATTGCCCCTGGGTAATGTCCCACCGCCGACATGGTATACACGCGATGCGGGTACCACTGCCAGGCTGTACCCCATATTTTTTAATCTCCAGCAGAGGTCCACCTCCTCCATATGGGCGAAGAAGTTTTCGTCGAGTCCGCCTGCCCGGCGGAAGATTTCTGAACGGATCAGCATGGCCGCCCCGGTTGTCCAGAATACACTGAGCGGTTTCTCAGGGATGGCCGTGGCTGTCTCCACTGTATTGAATATCCTTCCCCTGCAAAAGGTATATCCGTACCTGTCCATGTACCCGCCAGCTGCTCCGGCATATTCGTATGTGCTCCGGTTATGGTAGTCGAGCAATACCGGTGAACAGGCTGCTACGTTGGCATGGTCCTTCATCAACGAGATGAGGGGAGGAAGCCAGTTTTCATCCACCTCTATGTCTGAATTCAGCAACAGGTAGTAAGTTGCCTTCACCTCCTGTAGCGCCCTGTTATATCCCCCTGCAAAACCATGATTTTTATCGAGACGGATGATTCTGATACCGTTGAATTCCTTCTGAAGCATGGTAACCGATCCGTCGGTGGAGTTGTTGTCGGCTACAATAATCTCCACCCCGGGTAGTTGTGAATACCGGATGAGAATGGGAAGAAATTGCTTGAGAAATTGCTCCCCGTTCCAGTTCAATATGACAATGGCTGTCTCTGTCATCGCTCCTTCTAATTCACAGGTGGTTTCATGATCCCCTTCACAACGGTTACAAATTCATCATGGTTGATTCCGTTGGTACAGATCAGCTCTCCGCCGAACAGGTAGTCTTCTTCTCCTGAGAAATCGGCACACCTGCCACCAGCCTCCTGTAGGATGATCACCCCTGCGGCCACATCCCACGCCTTCAGCCCATATTCATAAAAACCATCGTAACGGCCACATGCCACCCAGGCGATATCTGTTGCTGCTGATCCCAGTCTTCTGAGTCCCCTGCTGTTCTTCATGAACCAGTCCATCGTTTCCATAAATCCTTTCAGTTTTGAGAAGTCGGTATATGGAAATCCTGTTGCAATGAGCGAGCTGTGAAGCGTTTTCGTTTTGCTTGTCCGGATCGGTTTGTCATTTACCCAGGCACCACCATCTTTCCATGCGTAGAAGCATTCATTGAATCCCAGCTCAAGGATCACTCCTGCGATCGGGGTACGGTCCTCAACCAGGGCCACGCTGACGGCAAAGGGGAAGGCCCCATGGATAAAATTGGTGGTCCCGTCGATGGGGTCGATCACCCAGTTAAAGGTTGAGCCCTTTTTGTTGTTTGTTCCCTCTTCGGCTATGAATCCGGCTTCGGGGAGTATCTTTCCAAGCTCCTTCACCAGGATCTCCTCAGCGGTTTTATCAACGATCGTAACAAAATCATGTTCACCTTTTTCTTCGATCTGTCTGTTGACACCGTTGTGGTGTTGCTCCATGATATATTCCCCGGCTTTCTTTACAGCTTTTGTTGTCTCGATACAGATCTTTTTAAGGTCCATTAGAATTTCTGTTTTTTTATGCGTCGCTTTTGTGATGCAAAGAAAATGAAAATATACCGTATTTTGGAAAAAATGTGGGGAGGGAATGGTATTGAGGGACGGAGACTTCGGATTTGGGGTAAACGGGGTACGGATATAATGTCTTGTACAGACATTCCGCTCCTGCCGGAGCTGGGGGCTTCGTGCGGACAGTCCGGTGTACAGACATTCCGCTCCTGCCGGAGCTAATTTTGCTCCGTCAGGAGCGGAATGTTCAGCCCCGATAGGGGCGGCATGTCTGTACGCGTAACGTCTGTAGCAGGTTGCCAACATGGAACCAGATTAGCCCCGATAGGGGCGGCATGTCTGTAGCGCGTAACGTCTGCAGCAGGTTGCCAACATGGAACCAGATTAGCCCCGATAGGGGCGGAATGTCTGTAGAAAGTCGGCAACCACAAAGGTGCTGCCACCAACAAATATTGTATCATCCGGTTTGGCAGCATGAACCGCGGCAGCAAAAGCAGTTGCAACAGTTGCAAAGGCACTGCCTTTCAACCCGGCGGTCCGGGCGGTGGCCACCAGGCGATCCACCGGCATGGCCCTTGGGATTGATGGCTGGGTAAAATAATAGACAGCCTCCTGCAGCAGGTATTGGAAGATGGCATCTATCGGTTTGTCGCCCACCATGCCCCAGACAATATGCAGTCTCCGGGCAGGAACCTCTTTAAGTTGCCCCATCACTGCACGAACCCCCTCCCTGTTGTGTGCCGTGTCGGCGATGATCCGCGGATTGGTGCCCAGGATTTCCCAACGGCCCCGCAGTCCCGTATTGCTTTTTACATGGAGCATTCCCTTGCTAACAGCGTTTTCCGGCAGCTTCCAACCCGACTCTCTCAGCAGGTCGGTGGCCGCCATCGCCAGGTTGATATTTTCGTGCTGGTATCTGCCTGAAAGGTCCGAATGGACCACTTCGGGTTGACCCGTTTGTCGGTTATAGAAGTGAAAAAGGGCTGTCTGATCTGCAGTGAAGGTCTGAAAGCGAAACTCCCTCGAGTCGCTTGCAAAGAGGATATTGCTCTTTTTCTCTTCTGCTATCTGTTCGAAAACGTTGTAAATATCTCCATTATTGACACCGACAATTACCGGAACACCGGGTTTAATGATTCCTCCCTTTTCCCGGGCGATCAACACCTCCGTGTTGCCCAGGAATTCAGCGTGGTCGATCGATATATTGGTGATCAGCGAAAGCAGCGGGGTGACGATATTCGTCGAGTCGAGCCTGCCACCCATCCCTGTTTCGATGATGGCAATATCGACCTTTTCACGGGCAAAATGGTCAAAGGCCATCGAACCCTCCTTTTTTGAGATGACGGTCGCCATGGCCTTTGACCTTTTCACGGGCAAAATGGTCAAAGGCCATGGCGACCGTCATCTCAAAAAAGGAGGGTTCGATGGCGACGATCGCATCTTTGATACGGTCAACAAATTCGACCACCTTGTCTTTACTGATCATCCCACCGTCGATCCTGATCCGCTCCCTGAAATCGAGCAGATGGGGTGAGGTGTAGAGTCCGGTAGTATATCCTGCCTCCCGGAAGACGGATGCCAGCATATGGCTGACCGATCCTTTGCCGTTGGTGCCGGCCACATGGACCGTTTTGAAGTTTCGGTGCGGCTGGCCCAGGGCAGTGTCGAGCGCCAGGGTATTATCGAGGTTCGCCTTGTAGGCAGCCTTGCCGGTCCGCTGGTACATCGGCAGACTACTGAAAAGAAAGTCGAGGGTTTCCTGGTAGTTCATTACCTGTTTTTCGATTTGCCCGGAAGTTGACAGCGGGTAAATACATTCCGTAATTGGAATCCCTGGCAGAAATTCACCTGATTGCCCCGGTAGCTTTCAGGAATGGCCCTGATGCCAGACTCAATCCTCATTCGGTCAATTATTTTTCAGGCTGATGACCCCACTGGTCGTAATGGATCTTCTCCCTGTTGAACCGTTCGGGCGCCTGCTTCTCCTCAGCAGGATAGCCGAGTGAAACCACTGCGAAAGGTTTGACATGTGCCGGCAGACCAAAGATCTCACCGATAAGCTCCTCCCTCTTAGCCCGCGGGAAAATACCGATCCAGCAGGATCCGATTCCCAGCATGTGTGCGGCGAGCAGGATGTTCTGCGTTGCAGCACCGCAGTCGGCCAGGTAGTATCCGTCGTCGTGCTGCAGTTTTTCATCTCCGCATACCAGGATGGCATGACTGGCACCGTTGAGGAATTTTGCATTGGGATGGATCTCAATGATCTTGTCGAACAGTGATTTGTCGGAGGTGACAATGAAGTGCCAGGGCTGTTTGTTTACAGCAGATGGTGCGTACATGGCAGCACGCAGGATGGTGTCGATCTCTTCACGGGAGATGGTGCGGTCGCTGTATTTCCGGATGCTTCTCCGGCTTAGCAGCCAGGAAATGGGATTGTTTTGCTTCATGGTTGAAAAGTATGTTTAAAACTTTTAAGTATGTGCATAATTATCGGACAATTCTCCTGTTTTATATAGTAATTTTGACGGTATATCTTTTACAGATATTATCTTGAATTAAGGAAGGGTAAATATGGCAAATTCAGCGGTAAAAGTCAAGAAGACTTTTGTAATTGACACGAACGTTCTTCTCCACGATTATAAATGCATCCACAATTTTGAAGAGCACGATATCGTCATTCCGATCACGGTTTTGGAAGAGCTCGATAAGTTTAAAAAGGGCAACGACACGATCAATCTTCATGCGAGGGAATTTACAAGGGAGCTTGACAAGCTCTCGGGCGACAAGCTCTTTAACGGTGGTCTCCTGCTGGGAAAGGGCAAGGGAAAGCTGAGCATCGCCACCGGCAGCAAGCCCTCAGATAAGCTGGCCACCTCTTTTCCTGAAAACACGGCCGACCACCGCATCCTGGCGATCACCGAGGATCTTCACAATACCCGGAACGGCAAACCGGTGATCCTGATCACGAAGGATATCAACCTGCGGATGAAGGCAAAGTCGCTCGGTATCATGGCGCAGGATTACCACAACGATATGGTGGAGAACATCCAGGATATCTTTGAAGGGGTGAAGATCAATGAAAATGTGAAGCAGGAGGTGATCTCAGGTCTGTATGAAAATTATAACGGACTGCCGCGGTCGAAGTTTGGCATCAAGACAGAGCCGGTGGCGCACCAGTACTATATATTCAGAAACGAATCGGTGAGTGCGCTGGCGCATTACGATCCCTTTAACAAGCTGATCAACAGGGTAGAGAAGGTAAAGACCTACGGGATCGAGCCACGGAACGCCGAGCAGGCTTTTGCGCTTGATGCATTATTGCGACCGGAGGTTCAGCTGGTGGCGCTCACCGGGAAAGCAGGTACAGGAAAGACCCTGCTGGCACTGGCAGCTGCGATACACCAGCGTAAATTGTACACACAGATCTTTCTTGCCAGGCCGATCGTTCCGCTATCGAACAGGGATATCGGCTTTCTTCCCGGCGATGTGGGGGAGAAGATCGGTCCCTATATGCAGCCCCTGTTCGACAACCTCGCGGTGATCAAGCAGGCGTTCAGGCAGCAGAGCAAGGAATATACGCGTATTGAAGAGATGCAGCAGACAGAGAAGTTGGTGATCACGCCATTGGCCTATATCCGCGGCCGGAGTCTTTCGCGCGTGTTTTTTATTGTTGATGAGGCGCAGAACCTGACGCCCCACGAGGTGAAGACGATCATTACGCGGGCAGGTGAGGGGACAAAGCTGATCTTTACAGGCGATATACAGCAGATCGACAGTCCGTACCTGGATACCAAGTCGAACGGGCTGACCTACCTGGCCGACCGGATGAAGGGTCAGGATGTATTCGCCCATGTCCACCTGGTGAAGGGTGAAAGGAGCTACCTGGCCGATCTGGCCAGTAATTTACTGTAATGGGAGGGCTTCCCGGCGGTTGTGTTGAGGTGACCCGCATCGTCGAAAGGGATCGCCCGGCATAGTGTTCAGCCGGTAAAAGGTATCTGCTGCGGGAGCGATGCGCGATCAGCCGCCGGCATTGCGTTCAGCAGGTAAAAGATATAAACTGCGGATGAGAAAAGCGATCAGAATAGATATACGTTCAGCAATGGATGTGGGACGTATGAACAACAATACGAGCAAGATGGACCGACAACTTTTTATTATCCGGCATGGCAAATCGAGTTGGGACGCTATTGTCGATGATCTCGACCGGCCCCTGACAGAGAGGGGGGTGAGGAATTCTTACGAAATGGCGCAGAGGCTCGGGGAGAAAAAGCTGGTTCCCGAAGCAGTGTACAGCAGTCCGGCCAACCGTGCCCTCCATACGGCGATTATCATGTCGCGGATATGGAAACTGCAGGAGGATCGCATCCACATCAACGGAGGGTTGTATCTGCCTGAACCGGAGGATATTGCGGAATTGATTTTTGGGTTGCCCGATGAGCTCGCTTCCGTGGCGGTTGTGGGGCACAATCCCGGGTTCACGGAGTTTGCCAACCGGTTCATGAAAAGGCCGGTCGACAATGTGCCGACTGCCGGGGTGGTGGTGGTTACGCTGCGGCTCGATTCATGGAACGACCTGTATAATGGTCGCGTGCGAAAAGCTGAATTCGATTTCCCGAAAAAAATATAGCGCGGGTCCGGCCGGTCATCTGAATGCCTCCTGTGTGCCCGGCGCGGGTTTTAGATTCTGTTTAAATAACGGAGCGTTTATAACTTTTTTGCATGGCTGTTTTCCGGCAATACAGTAATACATATATTTAGCACTTCTGATTGATGCTGCAGGGGGGTGGTGCTTTCGGTTTCCTGCAACCAGAATTACTTTATAAGTGTCTTTATGATAAATACCGCAACAATGATTGAAGTGACCTGTGCCATCATTATGAAAGGTGACCATGTGCTGATCGCCCAGCGGAGCGAAACGATGTCGCATCCGCTGCGGTGGGAGTTTCCCGGGGGAAAGCTCAAGCCAGGGGAGTCGCCTTTGCGGTGTGTGGTGCGGGAGATCAGGGAGGAGCTGAATGCAGAGATCGATGTGGAGCAACTGCTTCCCTCCGTGGTACATTCGTATGACGATACAGAGATCAAACTGATACCTTTCATTTGCACCCTCGAGTCGGGAGAGATCAGCCTTCAGCAGCACAGGGACTACAGGTGGATCAGGAAAAGTGAGGTGGAAGCGTATGATATTCTGGATGCAGATCTTGAGGTGATCGCGAAGATGAACGGTCAGTGGCAGTGAGACTGCGACTGCAGCGGGAATGAAGGTTACGCAGGGGCATTTTCCAGTTGCGCAGCTGACTGATTTCAAAGATTTTTCACGTGAAGCATCTACCGGTTTTTAAAATCGGAATAAATAAGAGAAGAGCGCTCTCCAGCCTGTTTAAATTGCAAATATTTTCTTAGTTTTAACCTCTGTTAAACAACATCAGACTTTCTTTATGTCCGGTAAGTTATTCAGGCGCGTTCAGCTCTGGACCCTTGTAGCGGGTATCTGCATGGGTGCCCTTTTGTTAATTGGTTTTAACAGGGTGGTTGAGGTGACCTCGACCGACGAATTCTGCAACCGCTGCCACTACCATCCGCACTCCACCGAAACATGGAAACAGTCGGTTCACTATATGACCCCCTCCGGCACCATTGTTCACTGCGTTGATTGTCACCTTCCCCCGAAAGGAGAGGGTTATCTCCCGGCGAAGGTAGTAACCGGAATCCGCGATGTGTATGGTGCGGTATTCAAGGATCCTGAAGATTTTAACTGGGAGCTCAAGTCGCGGCCCGAAAACGCGGTCCATTTCACAAAGGATGTCTCCTGCGTGCATTGTCATGTGAACCTCTACCCCCTGGAGCTTACGCACGAAGGGATGGATGCCCATCTCTACTACGAGCAGCAGGCGGGGGACGTTTCGTGCATAAAATGCCATATCGACGCCGGTCACTACCACGAAGGGATCGTTCACGCGGCCAATGTTGATTTCGGAACCGCCGATCAGC
>CAYOVC010000117.1:0-7863 GCA_964407305.1 uncultured Bacteroidaceae bacterium
CGCATTTCGTCTAATAACGAACAATAAAAACAAAAAAATACTATTTGTTAAAGAACTTTTCAAACAATCTTTTGGCCTCCTGCCAGTTTTCCTTGTTCAGACAGTATTTGATCCGCGGAGCCTCAATGGTTCCCTGGATCAGCCCTGCATCTTTCAGCTCTTTCAGGTGTTGGGAGAGGGTTGATTTAGCGATGGGCAGGTCTTCTGTCAGGTCACCACTGTAGCAACAAGACTGCTTTGACAGTAGCTCCAAAACGTAAATACGTACCGGATGACCCATCGCTTTTGCGTATCGGGCTGCCCTCTTCTGATCCAGGGTTATTATTTCCTGTAATACAATCTCTTTCATATCGTTCGCAAAAATACGAACAATTTATGAATAGCAAAACCTTATGAATATTTTTTTCAAAAAAATCTACTTGCTATTAAAACATATGCAATGAATCAGCTTTTATTGTTATTTTGGGGCCACAACATCCATTATTATTTCCGATAGAACGTGCGATTGTTTCCGGCGGGGAGTGTTCTTTACCGGATGAAAATGTACCTAACACAGCTTTAAATGACCGTGGATGATTCAGAAAGTGTAAATTTGCAATAATCCTATAACTGGAAAAACTATATTTTGGAAATATTAAGCTTACAAATACCGTTCACAGAGCCCGTTATTATTATCGCTCTTTTGCTTTCGATTATTTTGATCGGGCCAGTGGTGTTTGAGCGCATCCGAATCCCTTCCATTGTCGGACTTCTTCTAAGTGGTGCATTGATTGGTCAGCACGGCTTTAACCTGGTAGGTTCTGATTTGGAATTTAGTCTGCTGGGTACGATGGGGCTCTTGTACCTGATGTTTTTAGCGGGACTTGAAATTGATTTGATCGATTTTATTGAGAACAAGATAAAGAGTATTTTTATCGGTTTGGCTTCTTTCCTTGTACCCTTTCTTCTCGGATTTCTTGTCAGCCGCCACCTGCTGGATTACAGTGTTCATGCCTCCTGGCTGATTGGGGCCATGCTTTCATCCCACACCCTTATTTCCTATCCCCTCATGGGGCGGCTGGGAATTGTTAACAAATCGATCGTAACCATCATTGTCGGAGCGACAATCATCGCTGATATCCTGGCATTGGTATCCATGGAACTGATCATTAATTTCTATGATAAGGGATTAGAGGTCAACGCTATGCTGCAATTAGCGTTTGGTTTCCTGCTCTTCTTTCTTCTGATTTTTTTGGTGGTTCCCAGGTTGTCCCGGTATTTTTTGAACCGTTATGAAGGGGAGCTTGGAGTGCAGTATATATTCGTTATGGTAATGCTGTTCCTGTCTGCCGGAATCGCTTTTTTGCTTGAAATCGAGCCGATTTTAGGAGCCTTTTTTAGTGGGTTGGTATTGAACCGGCAGATCATCACAACTTCACCTTTGTATAAGCGGATTGAGTTTATCGGACAGAACCTGTTTATTCCGGTTTTCCTGATCTCAATCGGTATGCTTGCTAATTTTCGTGTATATATTGATGATCCCCGGCAGGTTTGGTTGCTGATCGTGCTGATCATAGCAGCCGTTGTGAGCAAGTACCTGGCGGCATATATTTCAAAGCTTGTTTTTCGCCTTTCCAAAGCAGAGACCAACCTGGTATTCGGGATGAGCGTATCGCGCGCCGCCTCCGCGGTCGCTATTATCCTTATCGGTTTTAACGTTGGGTTTATCAGCGAATCGATCCTTAACAACACGGTGATTCTTATTCTGGTTACCAGCATCCTCAGCACGTATGTCACACAGAAATCCGGTACACAGATCCTGCTGAAGGGGAATGACACAACTTCAGGTAAGAAGAGACTAAAGCAGAAAATTCTTGTTCCGGTAGCCAACCCGGCAAATATGGATCACTTGCTTGAATTTGCCTTGTTAATCAAGCAGGATGATGATCAAATACCCATCTATCCTTTAACTGTTTTTACCCAGAGGGATCAGGTACGCAATCAGATCGACGATAACCAGGGAAGGGTTCTGAAGGTCATCGATTCCCTTCAAACGGATGTTCAATTTGAAACCGGTTCACGTATTGACAACAGCGTAACACATGGGATTGTAAAAGCTGCTGAGGAGATAGTCGCTACGGCTATTGTCATAGGATGGAACAACCGGCACACCCCATTCTATACTTTATTCGGCAATGTGTTAAGTAACCTGTTGCGAAAAACGCGACGCATGTTACTTGTACTTAAAACACCTTCGGAGCTTAGAAAGATTCGTAGTATTCATCTTTTTTGTGCCGATAAGGCCCAATACGAAGAGGGATTTTCGCTCTGGATCGACACAATAATGTTTATGATCAAAAGGTTGCAGATCAAAGTGATCCTATATTGTGAAACACAATCCACATTCGATGCTGTTTTTAGCTATTGTCAGGACAATGGTAATGCCAAATATTTAGAAGAGAAAAAAAGTTATACAGGCAAGCTAACAGACGCAAAGATCAGGCAATCGGCATCAGATCTTCTGATCTTTGTCCACTCCAGGAAAAAAACGGTATCCTACAGCCGCAAATATGAAAATTTCATGAACAACAGCATCAACGCATATACCAAAAACAACATCATTATTATATACCCGGAGTATTAAATTTCAAAACGTAATTGCCTGATGTCTCTATGAAAATCTGGCAAAAAGTATATATAACAAAGGATAAACTTTCTAAGTTTTCTTACCGATCCTATAATAGGCGGATAAATTTTCTTTGAATCTATAAAAATAAGACTGGTTTAGATACACTTCAGAATTACTTCACATATACTTCACATCCGTTTAGTAACTTTAATACTTTAGAAGTTTTATTCTTAAGACGCAAAATTGTGAAAGCAATACTTTATAAGACAGGTCATTATATCCCCGGATTACTCTTTTTAACAGCTGTTTTGATGGTGTCCGGTTGTAAATTATGGTGGCGACCCTCCTGTGAAATTATCACACCTCAATATATGACTCAATTTGGGAAGGGCGAGGTGATTGAGGTAACTGTTGAGGCTGAGGATCCAAATGGGAATGATCTCGAAATTAAGTTTCTTGTAAATGGAGCTGGAGTATATTCCACAACAGTTTATCCTTTTAGGTTTTTATGGGATACCGAAGGGTATGAAGAGGGGAACTACACAATTGTGGCAAGGGCAGTGGATCATCATGGTTGGATAAGTGAGGATTCCACCACAGTCGTAATTTCGGTAAGTAGTCCCAGGGTAACCACCGAACAGGTGGTTGCCATTAATTTAACCTCAGCGACAGTTCAGGGAACGATTCTGACAGATGGAGGCTCGCCCATTCTTGAAACAGGATTTTATTGGAGTCTTCTGTCCGATCCGGAGGTGAGCGGAGATAGAATCAGGGTAATCTCTGCAGGGGATCAATTCTCTACGGCTCTCACAGGGCTTGGAACAAATACTCCTTATTATTATAAAGCCTTTGCCGTTAACAGTATAGGGGAGAGTATTGGTGAGGAACGGGGGTTCAAAACACTTGGAAATGAGTTGGGATCATTCACCGATTCAAGGGATGGCAGAGAATATGGCTGGGTACGGATCGGTAACCAGACCTGGATGGCTGAAAACCTGGCCTGGTTACCCTCAATTGATCTACCAGATGAAGGATCCAACATCAGCGCCAGATACTATGTCTATAATTACTTCGGTGAGAGTGTGGCGCAGGCGAAGACTTCATCTTATTATAATAAATACGGTGTATTGTATAACTGGAAAGCTTCACTGAATGCCTGTCCATCCGGTTGGCACTTGCCCACCGATGCTGAGTGGAAAGAGCTGGAGATGGCATTGGGCATGAACAAGCTAACAGCCGATAATGCCGGTTGGAGAGGTACGGTGGAGGGCCGGCTATTGAAGGCTAAAACAGGATGGCAATCGGGTGGAAACGGTAGCAACCTGTCCGATTTTACTGCGTTGGCAGGAGGGTACCGGGTTGTGGATAACACATTCAGGTACGATAGTACCTATGCCAATTTCTGGACTGCGGGTGAATATGGCAAGGATGACGGATGGGCCCGCTACCTTTATTATAACAATACCGGAGTTTACCGGGGTCCCTTTAAAAAAGGATTCGGTTTCTCGGTCAGATGTGTGAAGGATTAGGTTCGGATTTTACTCTTTAACAAAGTAACTTGCCCCGGTGCGCTGTTCAGAAAAAAGTCTCAGGAAATACAATCCGGTTGGTAATTGATCAGTTTCCAAAATGTTTGGATAATGTCCAGGATTCGCAATTTCTCCGTTCATGATCTGATTTCCGTAAAGATCGTATATCCTATATTCAGTTTCAGCCAGATCCGTCTCAAAGATTTCTAAGGATAGTTGCTCAACAACCGGATTGGGGAAAATATTAAAATGGATTGTTCCCCTGCTTCCGTACATCGCATACCAGTCGGGACAAACTACCTCCAGGTTGCGGTTATCACAGCTATCGGGCGGATAGCAGCACAATTCCTGAACATGAAAATTTGCTTCCGGATCATAATTACACGCCCGGGTGTCCAGGCATCCAAGCACCATGGGTGTATAACAGGAACCATCATCGTCTACCGCTGAAGGATCAAACTCTGCATAATATGGATCGGTACATCCCTTCTTTTTGGGATAGGAGAGCAGGTTGTTGTATTTAACATCCGGTCTGTAAGTTGAGGTGTCGCACCCGACAAATTTCTGAAGCTTGTCATTCACTTTCAATTCAACATTGAATTTAAACGACAATTGCCCCGTTGTTGTAAATTGTGCCACCAGAACGACATTTCCATTTTCTTCATCAGAAAACCCAATGGACGTCTGAATGATACTTGTCTGTGAAACAAACTCAGAACTGGTTGTTTTATTTTGAAAAGTGTTATTTTCCGGATCCACGCCCGAGAGTTTGTAAGAGTTGAAAGAGCTATCGGTTATGATGAGCCCATCTGACTCTGTAAGGAAAATACCCGAAAGCTCATCGGTATGCTCGAGCGATCCGGGAAGAAAAACTGAACCATCTATATCGATTTCTTTCGGAATTCCAAAATAGCTGTCAGCTGCAAAACCCATCGTGAGCCATGAATCCAATGGGAGCGTGGAGGGGAAGTTTTCTAAAAATATGCTGTTTATCTTGAACCCAAAGCTGCCGGAAGCATTGGGATGGTTAAAAAACTTTGTAGTGCTCCTGACTTCAAATGGATAATCCTGATCTCCAAACAGACCCATCAACTGAACTCCTTCTTCAAGGTCGAGATAAATCCTGTAGGTCCGGCTTCCCTCAATGAGAACTGCACCAAAAGGATCCGTCAGGTCGTCCGGACCGGATATATAATAGGTTTCAACAATAACATCTTCAATTTGGGAATAGGCTCCGGTATAACCCAGAATGAACAGAATGAATAGGAAAAAGAATCGTTTCATATTGTGTTGCTGTTTATGTGTTGTTGTTTCGAATTATAATTTGTAGCCCACACTCACAACAAATGTGGTCCCGTAGGTATAGCTGTCGTATGTGTAATCCCAGGAATACCTTTTATTATCGGTAAAGATGTCCTTTATTGTATACTTCAGGTTGTCAAGTCTGTTGTCTTTGCTCCAGCTTGGAAAAAACTCACCATCCCCGTCATGGGCCCTCGTAGTGGAAGCGTTTAAAAGATTTCTGACTTTCAGAGCGACAGAAAAATGTTTTCCCAGCTCTTTAGATATTTTAAGATCAATTGCATGCATGGGGAGTTCGTATACATCGGGAATACTGGAAAATCTTGATGCAAGGGCCAATCTGGGCCCCTGGACATTATATGTAGCAGTTGCGGACAGTCCTGTTCTTGATGAGCTGTAAGATAATAGGCCATTGATAATATAGGGTGCCTGACCGTACATCTGGCGATTAATAGTCTGATCAATACCTCCTTCAAGATTATAGTAATTGACCAGTGAATTGGAGTAGACATACGTGATATTTGCTCCGGCGGTCAGATTACTGATGATCTCCTTTTTCCCTTCAATCTCTATCCCCCATGCTTCGCCCGATTCTGCATTCCTCCAGGTGATATTTCCCTCATTGGAAAGCTCGATATGGTTTTTAAAATCTTTATAAAACAGACTGATCGAATAATTTGCTTCATTGGGAGAAAATGACTCAAACCGCAGATCAAAATTGTCTATTTCGGTTGCCTTTAAGTTGGGATTTCCGATCAGGTATGTACTCTGCTCATAGTCAAACGCCCAGAAAGGGGATACCTCCCGTACGCTGGGTCTGACTACCGATTTGCTGAAATTGAGCCTGATATTTGACAGACCCGATTGATTGTCCCTGACCTTAAAGATGACATTAACACTGGGAAGAACATCGAGCCCTTCAATATTGGCAGGGTCCGCGGTTTTGTTATTGAGACCGGAAGGTCCGGAACCGAGCGGGAAGAGCCTTCTTAAATCACCGGCTGGATAACCCGCTTCATGGTATTTCAGGATGTCGGAAAATATAGTGGATTGTTCAATTCTAAGTCCTCCAGCAACCCTGATTGTCGGATTGATTGAAAAATCAGTCATTCCATAGGCCGATCTGACATCAATCGAGCCAAGCCCGAAGTCAACATCACTGTATTCATAGGTGTAATAGATAGGTATATAGTACCGTCCATCCCTGGCCGGTCGAAGCTGAAAAAGCTCGGTTCGGAGGTAATTTTCAATATCTGTGGTTTCGTCATTGCCACTGGTGCCCCTCAGGTAGTATAAATGCTGAGAAGAGCTCCTTGTATTTAGGAAATAGGAGAGTCCGAATCCCAGTTTTCTGGGTAGACCGGGCTTTTCGAAAAAAGGCATTTCAAATTTAGCAAAGGCATCCAGAATATCTTCGTCGAGACGCCTGTATTCCCGGGAGGGATGAAAAACTGCCGGTGTTTTATAAACGCTATAATTTACTGTATCAATACCTCCATAAGAGATCTGCCTGTAATCCGGACTTGAACTTTCGCCATCTGTATAGGAAATTGTAAAATCCGCTCGCAGTTTCACCATCGGAAGGTAATGGGTTGAACGGGCCTGGTACACCATTTGTTGTCGCTCTTCATAGCGCTGGTCATGTTTCAATACATATAAGAAATCATATGCGGCGCTGGCCGAGGCCGAATATCCGGAGTCAACCCGTGCCATATTGATTCCTGCCATATTGGGCATGTAGGTGAGTGAAATACTGTGATTCGGACTGATTTTATAGGAGGCGTTTAAGAGTGCGCTCCAACCATTCGTCTCTACACTGTTTTCCCTTACGTAGGATGTATTGGCGAAGAATTGCCCAAGAGATTTGATAAATTCATAATGATAAACTTTTGAATTAGGATCGCTTTTAACCGAGCTGGAATAGCGGATTCCGGCGAGTAATCCGAGCGGTCGGCCAAACAGGGAGATCTGGTTCCCGATCGAGAAATCCTGACTGTATTCCACAGGTGCAGTTCTCCTGGTGGTAAGCCATGAATTGGACATGGATGTTCCAAATGCTTCGGTATCCCGGTTGATTGTTTGAAACGCATCCTGTTTTATTCCATTTTGATATTGAAGAATCGCATTGGCCACCTCCTCGTCACTGTAAATCAGTCCGGGAGGCAACAGGCCAAGTTGAATCAAACCAAGCCGGTAATAGATATTGTTATGGTAGAATCCTGTTGGATTGTTCAGATGCGATTCGTTGATTCCCAGAACACCCGTCATGTAGTCCTCCAGTCCGAGTGAAGCGAACTCATCGAATGCAGAGGGGATTGGATCGTAAAAAGGAAAATCTTCTACATCATGATGCGTTATATCCCTGAACCCATTGTCAAAACCGAGCCAGTCGGTGGAACTGCGGGGCGATGAGACGATGTTTTG
>CAYOVC010000118.1:0-7825 GCA_964407305.1 uncultured Bacteroidaceae bacterium
AAGCTATTGAATACCGCCAACACACAAACAGGTTATGATGAGCTGATGCAAATGTAGGTGCGGTTGACGAGTTCAATGATGGCAGGTTTAGAATCCACAAGCCATTAAATATCAAGACTTTTTTTTCGCTGTTGACGAAAGCCTACCAATTGCCTGTGGTCAAACTTGTTTGTGTGGCTGTCTACCGAGGTCAAGCCGTTTGGCAAGCAGCGACATGTACCGTTATGCATGACTTTGAACCAAAAGCTCTTTTCCAAAACATGACACCAGGGTAATGCTTTTTGTGCAGCCATTAGGCTGTATACCGATAGCTCCATGCAAGGATTTTCATTGACCCGAAAAAGCAGCGTCTTTATGTTATTCGAGATTGTTAAGGTGCGATATCTTTACTATTAATCGCAGGTCTCTTTAAGCTATTCCAGCTTTTTTAAAGTGTTTTTTTAGCATAGCTAATCCAAAGAAAGCACCGATGATACCACCAACAAATGCGAGGAATGGGAAAGTCCACGAAATCTTGTCAAAATTGGTTAGTACAACACGAGTATAATCAGCGCCCATGCTGTCAAGCATCATTTTTTCAAAAGAGTCTCTCATAAACCAAAATGGAACCAAGGTTCCGAGCATCCAGAGGCTAAAAATACCATATGCTAATACAGAAAATCTTTTACTTTGGTATTTGCCAGTCAGCAGAATGAGATCTGCAAGTAGACCAAAAATTAATCCTGCAATAATAGGGATGAAGGTTTGCCCTGTCAAGAGCATGAGAGCGCCAAGAATGGTTCCCATGATGGTAACCATGCCGAAGGACTTAACTTTTGTAAGGAATAGCATAAAAGGTATTCCACATACAATAGGCAGCAAAAATGGCAATAACACATAAAAAATTGGTATATAGCCAAGCATTCCAACAATAAAAAACAGTACATAATAAATTGCTGAAAACACTCCCACGGTAATAAAGTCTTTTGCTTGCAATTTTTTCTTTTCCATCGATTCCTCCTCTAATTCTTAAGCTATTCCAGCTTTTTTAAAGTGTTTTTTTAGCATAGCTAATCCAACGAAAGCACCGATGATACCACCAACAAATGTGAGGAATGGAAAAGCCCACGAAATCTTGTCAAAATTGGTTAGTACAACACGAGTATAATCAGCGCCCATGCTGTCAAGCATCATTTTTTCAAAAGAGTCTCTCATAAACCAAAATGGAACCAAGGTTCCGAGCATCCAGAGGCTAAAAATACCATATGCTAATACAGAAAATCTTTTACTTTGGTATTTGCCAGTCAGCAGAATGAGATCTGCAAGTAGACCAAAAATTAATCCTGCAATAATAGGGATGAAGGTTTGCCCTCCTGTCAAGAGCACGAGAGCGCCAAGAATGGTTCCCATGATGGTAACCATGCCGAAGGATTTAACTTTTGTGAGAAATAACATAAAGGGTATTCCGCATACGATTGGCAATAAAAACGGCAACAATACATAGAATATTGGAACATAGCCAAGCATTCCAACTGTAAGAAACAAAACGAAATATATTGCTGTAAAAACGCCAACAGTAATGAGATCTTTTGTTTGCAACTTTTTATTTTCCATAATTTAAAACCTCCGATTATTATTATTAAATACTCCAGCCAAAACTATCTTGTTGAATACACCACATTTTTTTGTAGAGGCCATTTTGAGAAAGAAGTTGATCATGAGTGCCCTCTTCTGAAAGGATTCCATTTTCAAGTACGACAATTTTGTCCGCCTTTGCCACGGTGCGCATACGATGGGCAATAATTAAAACCGTTTTGTTTCGAACCAACTCGGATATAGCTGTTTGGATTTTAGTCTCGTTTTCCACATCCAGCGAGGCGGTAGCTTCATCCAGCAATACAATTGGGGCATCCTTCAGCAATGCACGGGCGATGGAAATACGCTGGCGTTCGCCTCCTGATAGGGTCTCACCGTTTTCGCCAATAATCGTTCTGTAGCCTTGGGGCATTTTACTGACAAACTCATCGCACTGTGCCATTTTTGCCGCAAGCTTCACTTCCTCATCGGTAGCATCCTTCTTTCCAATTCGAATATTATCCATTATTGAAGTGTTGAACAAAACCACATCTTGAAATACCACCGCATAATTCTTTAGTAGGGTTTCCGGATCAATTTTGCTGATATCATAGCCACCTAAACAAATTTTCCCATTATCAATATCCCAAAACCGGGCTGCAAGTTTTGCTGTTGTACTTTTTCCTCCACCAGAAGGGCCAACCAATGCTGTTATTTCCCCCTGTTTTGCGGTAAATGAAACTTGTTGTATTACCTGTTTCCCTTCTTGGTAAGAGAAGTCCACATTATCGAAAACAATATCGAAATTCCCAGGATTGAAATCTGTTTCTCCTTGTTGGATCGGCAACGATTCCATTTCCTTCATGCGGTTAATGCGTACATCAAGATAGAACAGTGCAGCCAGGTTATTAAACACCTCGCTGATTGGAGCATAAATGCGAGAAGCAACCATCAGGAAGACAAGATATGTGAATAGGTTAATGCTTCCTGACGAAATTAAATTTGCGCCAACAATAATCACGCTTGCCAAGCCCAGTTTGAGAAAACTTTGAGAGGTGTTCAGAAGGCCTCCAACCAGCAACTCGGCTCGTATTAGCTGTCTTTCATAATCATCTATCGTTTTGTTTAAATCATTCAAGTAGGATTCTTCCTGGTTATAGGATTTAATTTCTTGTATAGTTTCTAATCCTTCTTGTATTTGTTCACTAATTGCACGTTTATTTAGATATCCTGACCTAGATTCCTTTTGCTGAAGTTTCTTCGAAAAAGCAATCACTGTTGCGGCTACTGGAACGACCCAGAATAATGCCAGGGATAGCTGCCAATTATATAAAAACAAACCAAAAGCCATCAGTCCAACACCGAGTATGGAAGCAAAAAGCTGTGGAACAGCATGAGAAAAAGTGTGCTCTAAAGTGGTGCTGTCCTCCATGATCGTTGAAGTAAGGTCAGATAGATCCTTTTCAGCAAAGAAAGCCAAAGGGAGCCTTCGGAGTTTCTCTGCCAGAGATATCCTGCGTTTGGCGCTTTCTTCATAAACTGTGGTGTAAGTGCTTCTGTATTGAAGAATTGAAAACACAAACATCAGCAGCATAAAACCTATCCCAAGGAAAATGTAATACCATAACCCGTTGCTTATTTTGGCTGACGTATCAAAAACCCTGTGAAGGTAGTCGTCAAGGAATGTGAACATGTATACGGCCGGCAGCATTAGCGCGATATTTAAAAGAGCGGTAAGCAAGGTGCCAATAATAAAGTCCTTTGCGCCTTTTTGTGACAGTGCAAATCGGTTTTGTGTTACTCTAAGCATTATGATCTTCCTTCCCAATTTTCCAGTTTATCGATTGTTGAAACTCGCTCCACATTTTTTTATAAACTCCTGGTTGCTTAATTAACTGATTATGACTGCCCTGTGTGACAATTTTTCCTTCTCTCAATACAATTATCTTGTCAGCAGAAGTAACACTGGTTAAGCGGTGGGCTATCATAAGCACGGTTTTCCCTTTGGTCAATTGCTGGAAGGCTTGTTGAATTAGATGTTCGTTTTCTGGATCGGTAAATGCTGTAGCTTCATCAAGGATCACTATTGGTGCGTTTTTTAAAAATGCACGTGCTAAAATGATCCTTTGCTGTTCACCACCGGAAAGATAAGTGCCCTCTGTCCCTATTTTGGTACTTAAACCATCAGGTAGTTTGTTGATTATTTCACGGCATTGGGCCATATCAACAGCGTGTTCAATCTCCTCCATTGAAGCAGATGGCTTGCCATACCTGATGTTCTCAAGCAATGTCATTTTAAATAACCGGGTGTTTTGGAAAACGAAGGAAATGTGGCTCATAAGCTCTTTGTTATCAATGTCTTTTACATTTGTATTCCCGATAAAAACTTCACCTTCATCAACGTCCCAAAAGCGAGGCACCAACCTTGCTATGGTCGTTTTTCCGCTTCCAGATGGACCCACCAGGGCGACAGATGCCCCCTGGGGTATCTCAAAGCTTATGTTTTCGATTGCTTTGTTGATAGATCCAGGATAGCAAAACGATACATTTGAAAATTGAATACTGTGCCTTTTAATAGGCTTGGGTTTTACGGGCAATGCTAATGGTGTGGCTATAGCAAGATTTTCGATGCGGTCAACAGCCTCAGCTGCTTGGCTAAAAGCCTGGCTTAAGTACATGCTGCGCATAATACTATGACTTAATATAGGTGTGATCAAGACATAGAAAAACAATTTTAGAATTATTGATACATAATCTCCTGTGTTGTTAATGATTAAGATAGCCACTGGTACCAGAAAGAACACAAAACTATTTATGATTACTGTGTATGCAGACATCGGTAGCTCAAACATTTTTGTGAAATCAAAAACCATGTTTTTATAATTTGTTATGCTGTTGAAAAAGCTCTTAAAGGAAAATACGGTTTGCTGGAAAACCTTCACAACAGGGATCCCTCTCACATATTCCACAGCTTCAGTATTCATATCCTCAAGCAAATCCATATAAGCTCTCAATTTTCGTTTGCCTTTTTCGCCCATCGTAAAACCCAGAACAAACATGGAAAAAACCATAGGAACTAAACAAGCAAGCCCAAGGCGCCAATCAAAAACAAAGATTAATACCAAGATAGTTAAGGGCATCAATATTGTTGAAGCAAGGTCTGGAAGCTGATGCGCCAGAAAAACGTGAGTAATGCCGGCATTTTCATCGACAATTTTTCGTATACGACCGGTCGTATTGCTGTTAAAAAAGCCAAGAGGCACCCTAATCAATTTTTGCATAGCAAATCTACGCATATTTGTTTCAACTCTGAAGGCAGCAAGGTGGGAAAATGACAAGGCGGCAAAATACAGGACAATACTCAAAATCGAGGTTCCGACTGCCCACCATGCATAAGACGCAATTAATTCAGGAGAATAATTTACTCTCTCAGTAAATAGTTCCCGAATAATAAACCAAATAAGAATATAGGGTGCCATTCCGACAATTGCGCTAAGCGCTGAAAAAGTCAATGATGCTGGAAGGAGAGCTTTCCTTCCCACCATATAGTATTGCATTTTTTTTAGTGTGTTCATACCTGCCCTTTCGTTTTCTATAATGAACTTTCTACAACCAGGCTATTGTAAATAAATTACTGTTTTTTCGAGCATTAGTCCATAAAACAGCGAGGAGTCAATTATCATTACTAAAATTGTGAAACCTTTTTCTTTCGATCTATCTCAGAGGGGAAAGCAAGGATCCTTAGTTAATGAAATCAATCGGCCCTCTTAATGGTGCAATGTGATTGATCTGAATACTTTCACCGGTCACATAAAACATGGATAACAATCATTGTCTCAATAGCTTATTTTAAAAATTTTTGTCTACCTCCTTTGTCCAATGAGTAGGTTTCTTTAAGCTGTTAAAGTCATTGACTTTTTCTTCCCGCGTTAGGAAACGTGGTATCAACAACTAATTTGGATTGAACCTACAACTTCAGCAGAAAGATGAATGTGTCTGTCTTTTGTTTTTAAAAGGAATGCATCATTATTACCAATGGCTAACAAGCTGATTTGAGTGCCAGGTCTAATTCCTTCAGACAGAAGAAACTTTTTAATGGCAGGTTTGCAATTTATTTGGATTACATGACCGGATTGTCCAGTCTTCAGCATTTTGAGAGAAATGCCTTCTGGAATTTCCTCATTTGATTCATCATCAGGCGGGATTGGTTTGCCGTGACAACAAACCTTGGGGTCACCGAGGTGCTTTTCAAGGCGGCCGGCCACTTCTCGTGAGGTAGAGTGTTCGATTGCGCAGGCTAATTGATCTACTGTATCCAGGTCCATCTTAAGTGTCTCAAATAGGAAAACCTCCCAAAGCCTTCGGTGGCGTAATGTCCTCGTTGAAATTGTTCGACCATCTCGAGTAAGCTTAACCCCTTTATAGGGTGTGTACTCCACAAACCCGCTTTCGGTCAATTTATTTACCATCTGGTTCGCAGAAACTGGTTGGACGCCCAGCTCCCTGGCAATCTCAGGAATTGAGACAGGTTCATCGGTACAGCCCTCGCATATTTTATGTATTGTCACTAAATACATTTCTTCGGTATTGCTAAGATTCTTATGGATAACCATATATAATCCTTTATAAAAGTTATGAATGTACATAAGAATAGCGGTTTATTCGCATGTTTCCAGGTGTATTTCGTCATGTTCGCGTGTGACATATGTCACCTTGATAGGTTTTTAATCTCGCTGAAATTAACTTTAGTTTCCGCTAAAACTTGATAAAAAAGTCTCACCTATGGTATGTAAAGGATGTGAAATCCAACCATGAGGTGAGACTATCAACATCAAAGATCATACCATACAAACATTAACAGCAGTAGTAGGAAAGCTGCCCATCGGTACGAACTTAGCACTTTACCAATTTCTTTGGATGCTCATCAGCGGCTCCTTGCATAACAGCCGAGGCGCCATGTTTCCGGCACTGAAGTCAATCGGTTTGAAAGATGAAGAGGTACGTCGGGCGTGGGCAGGTATGCGCTATGGCGCCTGGCGGACGGAAGAGTTTTTAGATGCTTGGCAGACCTATGTGATGGGCCAGGACGAGTGGCAAGCCTCACAATATGCTGGCTACAAAACCAAAGCGGTTGACATCACCGCCTACTGGCGACCGACCTTGAAAGGGCTGAAGAGTAAGCACTATCATGACGAAGCCAACAAAGCCCTTCCGGCCGTGGTGTTTGGCATGGTTGGGCGAGTAGGTCGGGTTGATCAGCAGCGGATGGCCTTGCTAACCGACCTGGTTCGAGTGGATTTGAAAGATCCTTCGAAAACAGCCTGTCAAACCAAACTACTGCAACAGGTAGCTAAGAATCTGGCTGCGGATGAAATGCCAGTCCTGGATGCCGGTTTCAAGCTTCAAGCGCTCTATCAGGCCAAGCTGGATCGTTTTGTCTTGCGCCTGGCGAAGAACTTCACCGCCCGACGTAATTTTTTGCCAGAATACGAAAGCGGTCGTCCTGCTGAGTATGGCGACATTGTGCGTCCCCTGTCTCGCACCTATGAGGGTAAACAGATCCCCGCCACGGCGCCTGATCGGGTTGAAACCTGGCAGAACCTTGGTTTTGAACTACGGGCTGAGTTCTGGGATGACCTGGTACTAAGAGATGATAAACCATCCGCTGAGAACCAAACCTTCACCGTGGTGGCGATCTATGACCCGCATTTCGAAACCCCTTGGTTGTTGGCTTGCCCGCTCCAACTAAGTGGCGCTGATTTTTGGGGCTTCTATCACGACCGCTGGCCCATTGAGCAGTTGCCACTGGCCTCCAAGCATATGGTGGGGGCTCACCGCCAATTTGTCTCTGCCGAAGAGAGTTGCTATCGTCTTCCAGAGTTATCCTTGCTGGCTGGGTCCATGCTAACTTATTTGGCCGCAACCCTGCCTCCTATTCCAACGGGCTTCTGGGATCGCAACCCCAAAAGTACCCCGGGACGCTTACGTCACTGGTTGGGTCGAACCACTTTCTCAGACTTGCGTCCTCAGCCACAGGGTCGAATTCGCAGAAAGTCATCGGTGACCGCCCATTTACCCAAGGGTATTCTCGGTCACAGACGCTCAAAACAGCCTGAAGCGACCTGAACTCGCTTTTTTTGAGCTTTTCAAAAGAATTTTAAGGTTCAATCTGCTCCAATCTGATTTTGGAGTAGCTTCAGTTACCGGAAACTAAAGATGATACACTCCCTCGAAAAATTGATGATTGTGAGGAATCATCCCTCAAGAACTT
>CAYOVC010000119.1:0-7795 GCA_964407305.1 uncultured Bacteroidaceae bacterium
GAGCCCGGGTAATGTAATCTTGCAGGTTTAACGCGCTTCTGGTGATGATCATTAATGTCAGAACCATCGCAAATCCTGAAAAGATCGCACCTGAAACAAAGTAGGGTGGAAATATTGTGGTATGCCATCCCGGAATTATAGATGTGGCAAAATCAAAACTTACAATGCTATGAACCGATAGTACGAGTGGAGTGGCTAACCCTGCCAGCATTAAACTAAGTATCTCGTGCCTTTGCCAGTGCTTGGCAGATCCTGTCCAGCCAAGGCACAATATACTGTAAACTGCTTTTTTTACCCTGGTTTTTACACGATCGCGTATAGTGGCAAGATCTGGCAGCAGTCCAACGTACCAGAATATCATGGAAACCAGTAAATAGGTTGTGATAGCGAATACATCCCAGAGTAACGGGGAGTTAAAATTTACCCAAAGCGGTCCCCTGGGGTTGGGGTAGGGCAAAATAAAAAATCCGTAAAGGAGTCGGCCCATATGTATTAATGGGAATATACCGGCACACATTACTGCAAAAATAGTCATGGCTTCGGCAGCACGGTTAATGCTCGTTCGCCACCGTTGCCTGAATAGTAGCAGGATTGCGGAGATGAAAGTGCCTGCATGTCCGATACCGATCCACCATATTAAATTGGTTATATCCCATCCCCAACCAACTGTACGGTTCAGACCCCACACTCCAATGCCTTTCCAAATGGTGTAGATAATAGCAGCAAGCCCTATAGCACTGGCTATACTTGAGATAGTAATACCTATAAACCAGAGTTTACCGGGTTTTCCTTCAATGGGTTTGGCGATATCCGCTGTTACCCCCTGGTAAGATTTTACACCTTTTAGCAGCGGTTCTCTTAATGGTGAAACATACATGGGCAGGTTTACTTTATTATTAAACAGATTTATTATTTATTTTTGTTAAATATCCAATGGAGGGAAGCGTGTGAAGCTCCTCCAGCAAATGATAATTCCTCTGGTCTTTCATTAATTTTGCTACTTTACTGGATTCGTCGTTCATGTCTCCAAATACAATTGCCTGACCTGGACATGCCTGCTGACATGCAGTTATAATTTCACCATCCTTTAACATCCTGCCGTCAAGCTTTGCTTTTAATCTTTTTTCCTCGATCCGTTGTACGCAAAATGTACATTTTTCCATTACGCCCTTCGCCCTTAAAGTGACATCAGGGTTCAATACCATCCTTGGCAGGTCCAATGTCATCCCAACTACATCCACCGTATTGTTCTTTAACGAGTCTGCCTTATTGTAATCAAACCAGTTAAACCTCCTTACCTTATACGGACAGTTGTTATTACAATACCGCGTACCAATACACCGGTTATAGGTCATCTGATTGAGACCTTCTGAACTATGTGTTGTGGCTGCGACCGGGCATACGTTTTCGCATGGTGCATTGTCACAATGCTGGCACATGACAGGTTGCTTATGCACAGAGGGGTTTTCCGGATCACCAGAATAGTACCGGTCAATTCTAATCCAGTGCATTTCACGTGACTTCCTTACCTCCTCCCTGCCTACAACAGGTACGTTGTTTTCCGAGGTGCAGGCTACTACGCACGCGTTGCATCCTATACAGGAATTGAGGTCAATCACTATCCCCCAGTGATGACCTTCATACTTGTGTTTCTCATAGGGGGATTCTAAATGTTTTAAGATATTTTCGCGAATTTCATTTCCGGCTGAAGGATTCTCAAGGTATGCTTTTAGATTGGCCTCCCGAAAGATCGGCCTGCCCTCCAAGGAATGATGGGGTTGGGCGATGGCCAATTCATATTTTCTGCCCGTCTTAGTGAAATTTACATTTCTATAGTAGATCTTTTGCCCGTTCCGGATATCGATCATTGAATAAACGTTGGCGCCGATTCCGCTTGCTGCTTTACCGGTTACCTCTTTTCCGTAACCCAGGGCAACGGATATTGTGCCGTACTTTTGACCCGGTTGTATAAGAACCGGTATCTCAAGTTTATTATCAATCAGGATAATATCCCCTGTTTTCAGAAGATGATCCTCTGCGAATTTCGGAGATACCGCAGCATAGTTATCCCAGCAAATTTTCGAAATGGGATCAGGGGTTTCCTGTAGCCAGGGGTTATTGGCATGTTTTCCTGTTCCGATAATATTGCTCTCGTATAGATGTATTTCTATCCGATCATTTTCTGTTGACTTTAAATTTTCAAGCATTCCGGTTAAAGAATATGGCCTGAAAGCTGGATGTCGGGCTGGCATGTTTTTACCAGATTCAAAGAAACCATCCTGCAATGAATGGTTCCAGAAATCCGTAAAATTTAAATGTCCCGCACTTTCCGGAAACAGCTCGTTGCTCCAGAATTCCTTTATCAATTCAAGGTAGGCAGACTCCTCACCGGACCAGCGAAGCAAACTATCCTGTACCTGCCTTGTATCGAATATGGGACTTATCACTGGCTGGCATAAACTGTAATGTCCCATCCGGGGATTGGCGTCATTCCAGGATTCAAGATAGTGATGATCCGGACAGATATAATCAACCAGGATTGCGGTCTCGTCCCATGTATTTGAAAATGAAACGGATAACCCTATGTTTTCAATGCCTTTTTTTATTTCATCAGCCAATGGGAAATCAAAAGCCGGATTTACATGATATAATAGTATCCCGTCTATTTCACCAGAGCTAATCTCTTCTGCCAATTCTTTTAAAATCTTATCATTCCCCTTCTTTGTTAGTATCGGGTCATTCAGATCAAGCGTTTTACCATAATTCCCAAGCAGGTGGTTTATGGAGTTGATTAAGGTTTGAATTTCAGTATCATTGGATCCGCTGATTACAAGGGATTGCCCCCTGTTTTCATATAATTCCCTGGCAACAGATTTAAATCCGGGATCCATGTCGGGGATTGCAGCATCCGGGGTTTGACCAGCTAAGCTTAGCAATTCATGGTAGAGGTTTGCAACCGCTAATTTTTCCTCAGATGGCTTTATCGATATTCTTTCGTCGGCATTACTGCCTGTCATAGATAAATTGGTTTCTACCTGGATATGACGTGACATGCTTTTCTGTCCGCCATCAAGTTTTCTCCTGGATATATATGCCCTTGCAAATTCAGTTGGGGCCAGCCAGTTCCCAAGAAAATCGGCATTAAAAGCTACAATTACATTGGCCCTGTCAAATTTATAACCGGGAATGGCCCGCCGGCCAAAAGAGATTTCATGTGATTCCAGTATTCCAGAAACGGATACAGGGTCGTACATGACATGTTTCAGTCCCGCATATTCGTTCTTAAACCTATCTATTACTTTAAGGGTAGAGGGGCTGATAATACTGGAGGACAAAAGCGCAATTTTACCACCCCTGGATTTTATGTCCTGTAATTTATTAATAATCCTGGCATCCACTGCTTCCCATGTTGACTCCTGAAGGTTGATCATCGGTTGTCTGATCCGGTTCTCATCATACAGTTCCAGAACAGAAGCCTGGACAATAGGGGAGGTAGCGCCTTGTGACAAACGGGAAAGATCATTTCCTTCTATTTTAATTGGTCTGCCGTCACGCACTTTCACCAGAATACTACCATATTGCTCACCATCATAAAAGGTGGACGCGTAATAATCGGACTTTCCGGGAGTAACTGTTTCAGGTTGTATCAAAAAGGGTATGGCTTTGGTAACCGGCTTTTCGCAACTGGAAAGAACGGAAGCGCTTGCAATACTAAAGCCAAAAATTTTAAGAAAATTTCTCCGGGAGGATGTTGATTCATTTTCAATCAGATCAAACAGTGAGTTTTCTTCCTCGTGGGATTTGACAGGTTTGACTTTAGGTAGATCCCTGTTTTTATACTCATCAATATCCTTCCAGTATTTCATTGGCTATAATTTATTATCAATTTCCTTACGAAGCTCCTTTGGAAAAATCCTATTCATACCTGCAACAAGGGAAAATTTTTTTCCTGAATGTTTCATTCTATCAATAGTGACATTTCATACAATCTGTTCCCCCCAACCGGGCAACTGTAACAGAATCGATTTCACCATTAACAATTTTTTCATGATACCCTTTAAATGTCATGCCGTAATATTCATTTCCCAAAAAGTCAACATTTTTGGTTCTGTGACAATCCAGACACCAGCCCATAGATAGATCGGCGTATTGCTCCAAGACATGCATCTCTTCGACAGCACCATGGCATTCCTGGCAATCCAGTTTTCCAACTGACACGTGTTGGGCATGGCTGAAGAAGACATGGTCAGGCAGCCGGTGTATCCGTATCCATTCAATGAGTTCTACACTATCAACGGCATGGTGTATTTTGTTAATTTCAAATCTTCCGCTGTTGGTTCCATCCCTGATCAATAAGTGACAATTGAGGCACAAATTAGCCGGAGGAAATCCTGCTGTCTTGCTGTACTCTCCTGCGGTGTGACAATACTGACAATCAATCTGTTGTTCACCGGAATGTATCTTATGTGAAAATTTAACAGGTTGAAGGGGAGCATAGTCTTGGGAATAACCCAGGCTCCATCCCTCTTCTATTAGCATTTTTGTGATCCAGACAGAGGTTATCAACAGAATGATCATGTGGATGTACCTCTTTTTGACATACTTAATAACAATAAAATCAGCAAGGGCGAGGAGAAAGAGGGCAACCAGGGCTAAGAACAATAGAATTCCTCCAACCACGGGCTTCGGCTTCTCAAGTCCTGTTTGGGCCAATACTCCGAGATAAGTCCGTATGGATTGGATCTCCTGTCCCGTAAGAGACATTTCTTCATGCGCTTCTGCTGACTTTGGGGTGACAGGATTTAAAACTAGTTTGGCAAAACTGAGGCTGTCAAGTCCGGAGGTGCTGATGGCTATGTCCAGCGCGGACGGATTCCAGTTCAGTGTATCTATTATTTTTGTATTGTGGCAGGAGACACAGTCAAATGCCTTTCCGGATTTTGTGGCAACCAAACCGTAGAAAAGCCTTTTACCTTGCTCAATGGTTTGCCTTTGCATCCCAAGATGCTCACCTTCTTCGTATTTGTTCTCAATAAGATTATTTGAATATCCGGCAGCTTCACTGAAAAATATAATCCCTGTAATTAAGATTGCAAATCTTATTCCGGAAATTTTTATAATGGATCTCCCTTTCATCAATTTACTTTATTAATAATCGTTACAACACTGGTTATAAAACCTTTACTAGCTGCGTCGATAAAGATAAATAAAAATTGAATAGGCAAGTATAAATTATTAAGCAATAAAGTGTTCTATAGAATTGGTAAAAATAATAAGCAAGTAAAGAGGAAGATAATCAGATCAAAACCTCAGGTTTCCTGCCTCACAAGGGTTCAAATAACTTATCCGCAATAAGCATCAGGATAATAAAGAGGTAAAAGAGATTTTCTGTGATAAAGGCGTTCCGCCAGTGCAGGATCAGTTCTCCACGATAGGAGAGCAGGTACATTCTTATGAGGAAGTATACCACGCCTGCCAACATCAGGAGAGACATGAATCTGGTGTGCATGATCCCTGCCACGGGGAAGATCATCACTGTTACTGCTGCGCCGACGATCCATACAAAACTGATGTTCCTTAATTGTCTTTTTGAAAAGATCTCTGTGATCACCGGCAGACCGGCATCTTTGAACTCATCTCCCACCTTCATCATCAGCAGCCAGTAGTGGGGCATCTGTCCGATGAACAGGAAGAAGCTGATCAGGATGATCTCTGTGTCATTCAAAGCACCACCTGCAGCGGTCCAGCCGATAAGCGGGGGCAGTGCTCCGATAATCGCACCCGGAAGGACGGCGAACGGGGTAAGTCTTTTCAGTGGTGTATAGACCAGGTTGTACCAGAGCAGGGTAAAGAGGCCGATCGCCGCTGCCAGCAGGGATCCGGTAAGCAGCAGCAGCACAAATCCGGACAGTGAGAGTAGCGATCCCGCGATAACCGCCCAGGCGAGTGAAATTCTCCCGGCAGGCAGGGGCCGCGTCTCGGTTCGTTTCATCAGCTTGTCGGTGTGTCGCTCCTGCACCTGGTTAAAGGTGCTTGATCCCATCGCCATGAGGAGGATACCGGAGAGGGTATAAAGCAGGACCAAAGTAAATTCATCGGAGGCGCGGTAGTAGCCGAGAAACCCGGTGAGCGCTACCGCCACCGAAATTTTTATTTTGCCCAGTTGCAGTACAGAGGAGAGAAGCCCCCACTGTTTGTTCTTACTCATTCAGACTCCTTATGTACTCGATGATCAATTCAACCTCCTCCTCAGAGACCATTCCCTCGTAGGAGAGCATCAGTCCGCGGCTGTACCCGTCGACGATCTCCGCATTCGGTTCATAGATCGACCGGCGGATATACTCCTCATCGACCAGCACCCCGGTCTTTTGTCCGCCGGCAGTAACCTCCTGCATTTCTCCCCAGCTACCCAAATAGGAGGGGCCGACCAACCGGGAGCCGTCGGAAGAGTGACAGGCATTACAGCCATTTTTCACCAGCACCTGGTAGCCCCGGTCGGCCGGGGTTGCGTCCTCTGCTATAACGGGTGCCGCGGCTGTTGTGTCGCTCAGCCATGCTTCAAATTCATCTTCAGGCATTACTTGCACACCGGTGTACATATAAGAGTGCTCAAGTCCGCAGTACTCCGTGCAGAAAAGATCATAAGATCCGACCTGGCCGGGAATGAACCACATCACCTTGTCTCTCCCCGGCACCATGTCCTCCTTCACCCTGAAAGCGGGAATGTAGAGGCTATGCAGCACATCGAGCGCCTTCAGGTCGAGTACCACAGGTTGGTTCACCGGTACGTACAGGCTGTCGGTTCTTTTACCGTTTGCGTATTCGAACTGAAAGTTCCACATGCGGGCAATGGCTGTTACGCGCATCGCATCCTCCGGGGGTTTCGTCATCGGCCTCCAGCCCATCCATCCGAAGTAAAACATCACCAGCACAAGCAGGATCGGGATGACGGTCCAGATGATCTCCAGTTTAACGCTGCCTTCGTCCTGTATCGCCTTGGGATGCCTGTCCTTGCGGTATTTGTAGATGAATATCAGCATTACAACTGTGATTGCGACCAGAAGGAAGATCGAAACGCCGAGGATGACCATGAATGCCAGGTCGACACCGGCAACGAAATTGGAAGCATTCTGAGGATCTATATCGTACATAATTGGTAGTTTATCGTGTTATCTGAAAAAGTAATCGAGCATGGTTACAACCATTACGACCACAATGAGTGCAATGATGAGTCCCACCATTACCCTGAATATCCGCATGTCATACTTCAGGTGCATGAAGATCAGCAGGACCAGGGTTGATTTAATCCCTGCCAGCAGCAGTGCTGCAGCGGTGCTCCACTGGGCCAGTTCGATTTGAGTGATCGCAACGGATATCAGGGTGAAAATGATAAGAACTCCCAGTACGCCCAGCAGGGTTTTGTATGGTATGATATGATGTTTTTCGTCAGCCATGATTCTCTTCTTTAAGCAATGAGGTAAAACAATGGGAACAGGAAGATCCAGATCAGGTCGACCAGGTGCCAGTAGAGGCCCCCGTTTTCCAGCAATTGGAAATTGTCTGATTTGAGCCGCTCGGTCTTTACGTAATAAAAGATGAATCCGAGCAGTACGATCCCGATTATGATATGAAATGCATGAAGGCCCGTCATGAAAAAATAGAGACCGAAGAACAGCACATCGCCGTATCCCAGCTGATCGAGGTATTCGGAGCCGGGGAAGATCCCGTGGTCGAATTTGGCACCCCACTCAAAATACTTGTTCACAAGGAAGATAACAGCCAAAACGATGGTCGA
>CAYOVC010000120.1:0-7761 GCA_964407305.1 uncultured Bacteroidaceae bacterium
ACTGGACCAGGATCATTGCAGAAACGGAGGCATACTGGTGCGGGATCCAGCATGATAAAGGCGAAAAATTCAGGGCACCCGAACACCATGCGGATTTCATCCCCTACGGCGATGAAAAGGCCTACCGTGAAACCTATGCAAATAAAAAGACCAATATGCTTTAAGATTATCCTGTCAAATTCCAGGGATTGGTCCCTGTTTCTGCCCACATGGAACCTTAGCTCTGTTAGGAGCGAAATGTCTGTAGCAGAAAACGATCATTTTTCCTTTAATAATCTATCTTCCCCTTAGCAAAATATAATTCCGGAACTCCCCCAGCCGTTTTCCAAAGAAAAGCCTCCTCTCAATCCATGACACAACCCGGTACTTCAACCGGTCATGTTTCATCTTCACCGGGTTCAGGCTCTTCGCCGGACCCTTAAATCGCAACTGGTCGTGCCAGTCGAACCGTGCGATCCAGGGCTCCAGCACAGCGGGGTGCGTGCCTTTAAACCGGGTCAGCCTGCCCAAATTGCCATAATCGAAATGTTCCGGGTATTTGTTGTTCCTGATCTTCCGGTTCACGGATTCCCGTCCCTCGTGGTTCGCGGTAAAGGCCTTGATCTTGTTCTGCATTACCCGCGGCGGCCGCACCCAGCCGTAGTGGTAGATCGCTGCATCCACCTCCGCCACCTTTAGCTTATAGGTATGCTCCTGCTGCCTGTAGTTCAATCCATCAAAACCGGGGATCCTCCTGAACGACTGGGCCGATTCCCAGGAGTGTATCTCCGGATCGTTGCGCACAATCCGGATCTCATTCTTGTACCAGCAGTGGTTGTCCTGCAGATGCGCATAATCGCCCCAGAAATGCAGGTAGTCAAACAAAAGTCCCTCCACCTTCTTGTTGTCCAGCAACTCCCTGCACCGCTGCTCGATCACCGGCAGGTACTTCTCATGCACCAGCTCGTCCGACTGCAGATAAAAAAGCCAGTCGCCCGAACAATGGCTCTTCGCAATATCGGTCTGGTGGGCATGCTCCATCCCGCGCGGGTACTTTTCAATGTCCCATATTGTGTCAATGATCCTGATCTTATCACTGCCGATCGCCAAAATCTCCTCCCGGGTCGTGTCATCCGCATCGCTGTCGCCCAGTGCCACCACGAACTCATCCACGATGGGCAGGATCGACTCGATCGCATACCGCATCGGGTAGTATAGCTTGTGGGCATTCTTGCCCATGGAAAAACCACTGATCGTCATCATCAAAAACTCTGCATCGAATATAGTTTCTTATACACCCCGCCCCTTTTCTGTACCAGCTCCTCGTGCCGGCCCTGCTCCACGATCCGGCCCTCATCCAGCACCACGATCAGATCAGCATTCCTGATCGTCGACAACCTGTGTGCAATCACGATCGAGGTGCGGTTCTTCATCAGGTTCTCAATGGCGTTCTGCACCTCGCGCTCACTCTCCGTGTCGAGCGACGAGGTGGCCTCATCGAGGATCAAAATCGGCGGATTGGCCATCACGGCACGGGCAATGCTGATCCGCTGCTTTTGTCCGCCCGACAATTTATTACCGCCGTCGCCCACCCCCTCCTGCATACCATCGGGTGTCTCGTTGATAAAGTCCGTAGCATTGGCCACTGCTGCAGCCTCTGCCACCGCCGTTGCCTCCGCAACAGCTTCTGCGGTAACTGCTGCCTCCGTCGCCACCGATGCGGATCCCATTCCTGCAGCAACGCTACCCGGGCCACTCGCCTGCGATCCGAATGCAATGTTATTATAGAAGCTGTCGTTGAACAGGATCGACTCCTGCGACACAATCCCCATCAAATTCCGCAGATCGCGCAACCGGTAATCCTTCAGCGAAACGCCATCGAGCAAAATCTCACCCTCCACCGGATCCATGAACCGTGGCAGCAGGTCGACCAGGGTCGATTTACCGGCACCCGACTTCCCCACCAGCGCAATCAGCTGTCCCTTTTTAATCGTCAGGTTCACCTCCTTCAACACATCCTCCTCCTCGTACCTGAAGCTCACGTTACTGAACTCGATCTGCTCCCGGAAATCATCCACCGGCTTGGGATCGCTCACCTCCACGATCCTTTCATCGGCATCCAGCAGCTCATCCACGCGGTCGACCGAGGCCATCCCCTTCTGGATCGAAAACCAGGCGTTGGAGAAATTCTTCACCGGTGTGATCACCTGGCTGAACACCACCAGGAAAAAGATCAGGCTCTCGGAGGTCATGTCATGCTCCCCCGAGAGCACCATCCATCCGCCGTATGCCATCAGGATCATCAGCACAATCGTGCCCATGAGCTCGCTTAGCGGGGCTGCCAACTGTCTGCGTCGCATGATCCGCTTCATCATCCGTGCGAAACGGTTGTTCGCTGCCAGGAACTTGTCCTCCATCCTCCGCTCGCCATTGAACCCCTTAATGATCCGTAGCCCGCCAAGCGTCTCCTCGATCACCGACATCACCTCGCCCAGGCGTTGCTGACCCCTAAACGATTTGCGCCGCAGGCTGCGTGCAATCCGCCCGATCAGCAGTCCCGACACAGGCAGGATCACGATCACAAAAAGTGTCAGCTGCCAGTTGGTGGCCACCAGGAAGGTGAGGTAGATTATAATTGTCAGGGGATCGCGAAACACCATCTGCAGGGAGCTCATGATCGAGGTCTCGATCTCCTGCACATCGTTCGATACCCGCGCCATCACATCCCCCTTCCTCGCCTCGCTGTAGAACGACAGTGGAAGTTTGATCAGCTTTCCGTATAGTTCACTACGGATATCGCGTACCGTGTATGCGCGAACCGGCGCCAGGCAGTAATTGGCCAGGTAGAGAAACCCGTTTTTCATCAGGCTGAAGATGACCACGATCACGCTGACCACGATCATCGCCATCGGCTTCCCATATTCGATCATCACCTGGCTCAGCAGGTAGTTGATCGTATGAAAAAAGTAAGAGGTCTTCAGTTCAAACTCCCTGGGCTCCAGCATCATCGGCTGGTTGTCGAACAGCACCTGCAGGAAGGGGATCACCATCGCAAAAGAGAAGAGCGCAAAGAATGCACCCAGTACGTTGTAGATCACATTCTGCACGACGTTCCACTTGTAGGGAACCAGGTACCGGAAAAGTTTAAAAAATCTTCTCATCCAATTTCCGGGCTACAGGCCCGTGTAGTTCAGCGGGGTGATCCGCTTCAGCTCCTCCTTCACCTCCCCGCTTACATTCAACGTCTCAATAAAGGCTCCAATTGCCTCCTTCGTGATTTTTTCGTTCTTGCGCGTCAGCTCCAGCAGTGTTTCATACGGTTTTGGGTATCCTTCACGGCGCAGGATCGTCTGGATCGCCTCTGCCACTACCGCCCAGTTGTTGTCAAGATCGGCCCGGATCGCCTCCTCGTTCACCAACAGTTTTTTCAACCCCTTCCTGATCGATTTCATCGCGATCAGCGAATGGGCAATTGGCACGCCGATGTTCCGTAGTACCGTGGAATCTGTGAGATCGCGCTGCAGCCGCGAAACAGGCAGCTTGGCCGCCAGGTGCTCATACAAAGCATTGGCCACCCCCAGGTTGCCCTCGGCATTCTCGAAATCAATGGGGTTTACCTTGTGGGGCATCGCCGAGGAGCCCACCTCGCCTTTTTTAATCTGCTGTCTGAAATACTCCATCGAGATATAGGTCCAGATATCACGCGAAAGATCGATCAGGATCGTATTGATCCGCGACATCGCATGAAACATCGCTGCCAGGTTATCATAATGGTCGATCTGGGTGGTGGGCCATGACCGTTTCAACCCGAAGGCTTCGAGCAACAACTCTTCACCAAAAGCGAACCAGTCGATCTCCGGGTAGGCTGCCCTGTGCGCGTTCATATTGCCTGTTGCGCCACCGAATTTCCCGGGAATAGGGATCTCCTCCAACCGGGTAATCTGCTCATCCAGTCGCGAGGTAAAGACACGCAGCTCTTTGCCGAGACGTGTAGGTGAAGCGGGCTGACCATGGGTTCTGGCCAGCATCGGGATCTCCCACCAATCATCCGCCAGCCCCTCGATCTGTGCGATCACCTCATCAATGGCAGGGTAAAAAACCTGGTCGAGCGCGTGCCGCAACGATAAGGGAACGGCAGTATTATTGATATCCTGCGAGGTAAGTCCGAAGTGAATGAACTCTGCATACTGATCCAGGCCAAGCGCATCGAACCGCTCCTTCAGGTAGTACTCCACCGCCTTCACATCGTGGTTGGTGACCGACTCGATCTCCTTCACCTTCTCAGCCTCCTCCGGGGAAAAGGTAAGATAAACCTGCCGGAGATCATCAAACTTTTCTGCAGGGAAATCAGAAAGCTGCTCAATACCGGTTCCTACCAGTGCAATAAAATACTCCACCTCCACATGGAGCCGGTATTTGATCAGCGCATATTCGGAAAAATAGGACTCAAGATTCTGTACTTTCGACCTGTAGCGTCCGTCCACCGGCGATATGGCCATCAGTGTGCTTAAACTCATAATTTTCAATTAAAATACAAATTTAATGGAAAATTGTCAGAAAGCAGAGCAATTAAGGCACAGAGTTGCCTGATCGCAAAAGGGCTTCAGGCAATAAAAAAGACTCCCGGCCATATGCAGATTGTCATTGATCCTATGGCCAACCTGCAATAACAACAGATGATTAAATAACTAATTGGTCCGGTAAAAGCAGATACCAGGAAAGAGTTCTTTTCAATGATCAGTACTCTGAACTATTTATCGTATTTTTACATGAACAAAACCGGGTCCGGTTGGTAATAAAATATGAACCCGGGTTCCAGCATAGAGATACGTGGAAAAGATGTAGTTAAAACGATACTCATACTATTAAATTTACATTAGTTAAATAAAGAATTAATACCTATGAAAAAGAATATACTGACCATCCTGGTATTGCTTGTTGCGACCGCTACCTGGACGCATTGTGGAGCTGCGGCGCACAGCATTTTTTCGTCTGTACCCGACGCCCCTGTGTTCCTATCAGATACAGCTACCGCTTTCCAGGATACTGTCCCGTCTGCTGTCAGTCCCCTGCCCTATTTAAACGACACCATCCAGCCACTGACCCCGGATGGAAAAACAGTCATCTATACCTTCGATATCAAGGAGATGATCGCCGCACCCGTTTGGCGCACCACCAAGCTGGCCTTTGAAGAGGCTGAAGAGATGGGGGCCGAACTGATTATCATCGACATGAACACCTACGGCGGTGAGGTCAGCGCTGCCGACTCCATACGCACGTACCTGCTGAACGCAAAAATCCCTGTTTACGTCTTCATCAACGACAACGCGGCCTCAGCCGGAGCGCTCATCTCTATCGCAGCCGACAGCATCTATATGAAGCCCGGTGCGAAGATTGGCGCCGCCACGGTAGTCAACCAGTCGGGTGAACAGGTGCCCGATAAGTTCCAGTCTTACATGCGCGCCACCATGCGCGCCACAGCAGAGGCGCAGGGAAAAGATACGGTGATCGTCAACGGCGACACAACGCTTGTCTGGAAACGCGATCCGAATATCGCTGAGGCGATGGTAGATCCCAGACTTTTTGTCCCGGGTGTCAGCGATACCGGACAGGTACTCACCTTCACAGCCACCGAAGCAATGGCCAACGGCTTTTGTGAAGGGATTGTGAACAACATCGGGGAGATCATTGAGCGGGCAGGCATCGAGGAGTACACACTGAAAAAATATACCCCCACGCCGATGAACAAGATCATCGGACTGCTGATTAACCCGGTAGTGTCGGGAATCCTCATTATGATCATTATCGGGGGGATCTACTTCGAGCTGCAATCGCCCGGCATCGGCTTTCCACTTATCGCATCAATCATAGCCGCAATGCTCTATTTTGCACCGCTTTACCTGGAGGGGATCGCCCAATACTGGGAGCTCATGATCTTTGTTCTCGGAGTGATTCTGATGCTGGTGGAGGTGATCGCCATTCCCGGGTTCGGGGTGGCAGGCGTGGCCGGTATCATTGCCATGATCACCGGGCTCACCCTGAGCATGGTAGATAACGAGATGCTGAAAGATTTTGAATTTACCGGCGAGGGGATGAACATGCTGATGCGCTCCTTCGGGATCGTCATCGTATCGGCGGTACTCGGATTATCGTTCTCGATTTACGCGGCAAGCAAACTGCTTACTACCTCCATGTTCTCAAGATTGATACTGGGTGCCGATCAATTGGTTGACCAGGGTTTCCTTGGGGTTGATGCACAGCAAAAAACATTGATTGGCAAGACCGGAGAGGCCTATACGGTCCTGCGCCCCTCAGGCAAGGTGATCATCGATGACGAGATTTACGATGCCGCGTCAGAATACGGTTATATCGCAAAAGGTGAAAAGGTAACGGTTCTACGTTATCACGGCGGACAGGTACACGTGGTAAAAGCTTAATATCTATGCTTTTCAGGGACTACCATCCTAACGATTACAAACAACTTCTGCACCTCTGGGATGAACTGGATATGTCGCCCCGCGAGCGTGGCGATACCCCGGAAGTGATAGAGCGGACCATCGGCATGGGAGGAAAACTGATCGTTATCGAAGAGCCCGGAACAGGAGCCATTGCAGGATCGTCCTGGATGACCTTCGACGGGAGGCGGTTTTTCCTGCACCATTTCGGCATTCAAAAGATCCACCAGCGGAAAGGCTGGGGCATGAAACTTGCAGTGGAATCACTGAAGTTTATAAAAGAGAAGGGGTGCCAGGTGAAACTCGAGGTGCACAGGGAGAACATCGCCGCTGTAAAACTCTATAAGAAATGTGGCTTTACACCATTCCCCGATTACGGATTGTACATGTTGCGAAAACCCGGGGAAATAGATATTGAACAGCTGCAATGAACAGTGAAAAGTAATTCGTTGTTAGTAAGGTAGCCATAGATATTATTTAACCGCTGGTTCCGCCTGTCAAGTGAACCGGGCAAAGTGGGTTCAATGGCCTGCGATTAAAAGAACGATTAAACGGTGACTTATAAAGATGACAAAATATATTTCAATCTTTTTACTGCTGATCACCGGATCCGCAATGGGACAGTCGACAATATGGGACAGATGGGATCCGGAGGTCATAAAAAAAGCCAACACGGCTTCCAACTTTGAATACTATTCTGAAGAGGAGAAAAAGGTGGTGTTTTTCATGAACCTTACACGGCTCGACGGACACCTCTTTGCCGAAACGGTCCTGGATGCATACGTTGAGTCCAACAACACCCCCAATAACGCATACCTGCGATCACTCTACAGGGACCTGCGAAAAACAGAGGGACTACCGTTGCTTTTTCCGGAAGAGGACCTCACCTCCATCGCCCAGGGCCATGCAAACCTGTCGGGAAAAACAGGCCATACCGGTCACAAAAACTTCAACAAACGCTTCGAGCCCTTCCTGGGCAATCCTTACACCAATGTGGCCGAGAACTGCTCGTACGGTCATGCTCAGGCAATCGATATTGTGATTACACTCCTGATCGACGACGGGGTGAAAAACCTGGGGCACCGCAAGAACACCCTGAATCCCGAATTCAACTCAGTAGGTGTAGCGATCCGCGAACACAAGCGATACAGGGTCAACTGTGTCATCGACTTTGGCAAACGATCCCGCAGCGACCTCAACAACGTACCTCTGTAACCCCTGAACTCCTGTAAAATCGCAGGTTTTGTAGCACCCCTTATTGCAACTATTATTCATCTTATGCTATTGTATTAATACTGCTAAAGAGTTCATTTATAACATTTACAAA
>CAYOVC010000121.1:0-7753 GCA_964407305.1 uncultured Bacteroidaceae bacterium
AAATTTCATTATTATGAACAAAGCTCAATTAATTGATGCAATAGCTGCTGAAGCTAATCTAACCAAGGCTGATGCAAAAAGAGCTCTTGATGCATTTATCTCAACTACAACTGCAGCACTTAAAAAAGGTGACAGGGTTGCTTTGGTAGGTTTTGGATCTTTCTCAGTTTCCAGCAGGGAAGCAAGAACGGGCCGTAACCCACAAACTGGCGCTGAAATTAAAATTGCAGCAAAAAAAGTTGTTAAGTTCAAAGCAGGAAGTGAATTGTCAGACGCTGTCAAGTAAGAAATTGAACAATTCTTTTGAAAAGCCGTCTCTAACAGGGGCGGCTTTTCTGTTTAATAGAAATCCTGGTTACCGGTTGTAAACAGATCCGTTGAATAGGGTTGTTACCCTCTCTGTAAATCTACCGATCGTTGTAAGAATGAACGAATATGAAAAGGCCCTGGAGGCGTTCCTGGAACCCATGGTCAATGAGAACAGGCTGAAACTTATCGAGAGAATCCTCGAAGAGAGAACGCGCTATATCACGGTGGTACTGGAGGATATCTATCAACCTCACAATGCGAGCGCCGTGCTGAGAACATGCGACTGCTTCGGGATACAGGATGTACATATTATCGAAAACAGGAACGAATACAGGCTGAATCCGGAAGTGGAGCTCGGTGCGGCCCAGTGGCTCACACTCTTCAGGTACAACAAAAAGCAAAACAATACCCCTGAAGCCATTGGCGCACTTAAAAAGGAGGGCTACAGGATCGTGGCGGCCACACCCCACAGGGATGACACCCTGCTACAGGATTTTGATCTCTCACGGGGCAGAGCTGCCATTATGTTTGGCACAGAGATGCGGGGGCTCTCTGAAGAGGCGTTGGCGCTGGCCGATGAACATGTGCGGATCCCTATGTCGGGATTCACCGAAAGCTTTAATATCTCAGTCTCAGCTGCAATCATCCTGTATGTTTTGAATGCCGGTCTCCGGAATCCGGAACTGTCCTGGAAACTCAGCAGGGAAGAGCAGAGAGAGATCAGGCTGCAGTGGATCAAAAACTCTGTAAAAAACAGTGGAAAAATTGAACGTGTTTTTAAAAAGCAGTTTGGACAATGAAATTTTTTATTGTAATACTGGTACAATTAATTTTTATTATTTACCTTTGATAAATTGAGACTATTGTGTGGTTAGCACAATGTTTCGTTAGACTAAACCTCGGACCTATGAATTGTATGATACTTGACGATGATGGCCTTTCAAGAAGGATCCTTGAGGAATTCATTAACAAAACTGAAGGATTAACGCTTAAACATTCCTGCTCAGATCCTGTCGAATGTATCAATATCCTCAAAAAAGATGATACCGCTGAGTTGATTTTCCTGGATATTGAAATGCCTGAGATGTCAGGGCTCGATTTTCTGGACAGCATGCAGAGGCAGCCGCAGGTGATTATCTTCTCTTCCAAGGGAAAATATGCGGTAGATTCCTACAATTACGATGTTACCGATTACCTCCTCAAGCCCGTCAGCTACAAGCGGTTTCTCCAGGCTGTTGAAAAAGTAATGAAACGAACCAGGGAGCAGCATTCAGATTTGATGATCGGAAATGAGATCTTTATCAAGAAGAATTCCACGCTGGTACGGCTGAAATATGATGATATCCTGTGGATCGAGGCACTGGAAAACTATGTGATATTCAATACCTTTAAGGAGAAATACACCATTCACTTCACCATGAAGGCGATCGAGCAGAAACTGCCACCGAAGAAATTTACAAGGGTGCACCGCTCCTTTATTGTGAATACCAGCAGGATCGATGTCATAGAAGATAATTCGGTCATTGTACGAACCGAAGAGGAACCGAAATCGATCCCCATTGGAAAATCGTACAAGGAGAAACTGATGAAGGATATCAACCTGATCATCAAGTAAGGACTTTCCTGGCATATACAAATCCATGACGCTCTCCAACCGGCAGCTCTTTTTAAATCACGTGGGACAAACCTCCGGGACTTCCCTGGAGCTGGAGATTGATCATGCCAAAGGGATCTATCTTTTTACCCCGCCTCCGGAAAACAGGCGTTATATCGACCTGGTTTCAGGTGTCTCTGTCTCCGCCCTCGGTCATGCCCACCCTGTTGTCACCCGGGCCGTCAAAACCCAGGTCGACAAGCACATGCACCTGATGGTGTACGGCGAAATGATCCAGTCACCCCAAACCCGTTATGCCCACTGGCTCGCCAGCCACCTACCCGACCCTTTAAATATGGTATACTTTGTCAACTCCGGCAGCGAGGCGATCGAAGGTGCCATGAAGCTGGGCAAACGGTTCACCGGCCGGTACGAGATCGTTGCCTTCAACAAGGCGTATCACGGCAGTACGCATGGTGCACTCAGTATTCTGGGCGACAAGCGGTTTCATTCCGGGTACCTGCCTTTGCTTCCGGGGATCACCCACATCAATTTTAATGGTGAGAGCGAACTCGGGCTGATCACGGAAAAAACCGCAGCGGTCGTTGTGGAGCCGATACAGGCGGAGGCTGGAATCATTGAGCCGCAGAATGGGTTCCTGAAAAAACTGCGGGAGCGGTGCGATGCCACCGGCACGCTCCTGGTACTGGACGAGATACAGACCGGCTTTGGCAGAACGGGAAAGCTCTTTGCGTTTGAGCATTATGGTATCCTTCCCGATATCGTCTGTTTTGCAAAAAGCTTCGGCGGTGGCATGCCACTTGGCGCTTTTGTGAGCAGCCGGGAGATGATGCTCACACTCACGCATGACCCGGAACTTGGTCACATCACCACATTTGGCGGTCATCCGGTGAGCTGTGCAGCCGGACTCGCAGCGCAGCAATTTATCGGGGAGCAGGGGCTGATCGCGCATGCTAACCGCATGGGGGAACGCTACCGGCAGCTGATGGTGCATGACGGCATCAGCAGCGTAAGGGGCAGGGGACTCTTCCTGGCTGTTGAATTCAATGAGAAAATTGACGGAAAGCGGCTGATGAAAAATATTTTTGAAAACGGGATCATCCTCGACCAGTTCCTCTTCTGCAACAACGCTTTCAGGATCGCCCCGCCGCTGATCATTACGGAAAAGGAGGTGCAGGAATCTGCCACCCTGCTGCTGGATGCACTGGAGCAGTCGCGTGTATAAGATTTCCTCTGTTTATTCGTTGTATTTAAAAGTTCAGTCGCCATGAGATTATACACCATTGCTTTATTATTGCTGGTATCACAGGCGCTGTTTAGCCAGGAGAGTGAAGGTTACCTGGAGATCGTCAGGGCAGAGCGGGAGCTGAAGACCATGTTCGATAAGCTATACAATGTTGAGGTTACCGGGACAAACATCGCCCTGTTCCATGCCATCGATTCAGCATTCCATGAAGCGCTTCAATTGCCCGGATCGTTCAACCACCGGTGGCAAAGCCTGGATATGATCGGCAGACTGGTTTCCGACGATGGTCAGGTGAAGGTATTCTCCTGGCTCTACATGGCCAGCCGCAATGCATACCATTATTCTGCCTATATCCAGTTGCAGGATAAACGAGGAGAGGCAGATGTCTTCCGGCTGACACCGGGCAGTGCTGAAAATATCAGGTCTGAAGAGTATCCGCAGTCGATCGACGACTGGCACGGCAAGGTCTATTACGGATTACTTACCAATGGGTATAAACGAAAAACATTCTACACATTGCTGGGTGCCGATTTCAAGGATACAAATACATCCATCAAAACGATTGAGGTGTTTGCTGTTCAGCGGGGAAAGCCCGTTTTCAGGGGCGACCAGTTCCTGGCCGGGGGAACGGTGAAGGACCGGATCGTGCTGGAATATTCGGCGGACCTGACCATCACACTGAATTTTAATGAGCGTCTCGGCATGATCGTTTTCGACCACATTGTTCCATTGCATCCCTTCTACCAGGGGAATTACCAATTCTACGGCCCCGACGGCTCATACGACGGATACAGGTTCACAGAGGGCATCTGGGTGCTCGAGAAGGATGTGGATGCCAGGAACAGGAATTAAGTTTCATGTCAATTATTGCAGTCCGGCTATAGATTTATGACGGTTTGTCAGTTTAACCCGATTGGCACATTCTTTGGAACCACCCATGCAGTAAAAAACTGATAAAAAATATATGACGATGCAAAAAGGTAAGATCAATGTAACCACGGAGAACATTTTTCCGATCATCAAGAAATTTCTCTATTCCGACCATGAAATATTCCTGCGCGAATTGATATCCAATGCAGTGGATGCTACGCAGAAGCTGAAGACACAGGCCTCGGTAGGTGACTTCAAGGGTGAGCTGGGCGATCTCACGATCAGGGTCAATGTGGATAAGAAGAAAAAGACCATCACGGTATCGGATGCAGGTATCGGCATGACCGCAGAGGAGATTGAGAAGTACATCAACGAGATTGCGTTTTCGAGTGCCGAAGAGTTCATGGAGAAGTACAAGAACGAGAGCAATGCCATTATCGGTCATTTCGGACTTGGCTTTTACTCATCTTTTATGGTGTCTGAAAGTGTCGAACTGGTTACCAGGTCGTGGAAAGAGGAGGACAAGGCACACAAATGGAGCTGCGACGGCAGTCCGGAGTTCACCCTCGTGGAGGGAGAGCGTGATAGAAGAGGGACCGACGTGATCCTGCATATCGACAAGGATTCCGAGGAGTTCCTGGAGGAGCAAAGGATCAGTCAGATGCTCAACAAATACTGCCGCTTCCTGCCCGTTGAGATCGCCTTTGGAAAAGAGAAAGATTGGAAGGATGGTAAAGAGGTGGAGACCGGGAAGGACAATGTGATCAATGAAACCAAGCCGCTCTGGACCATTGCACCCTCGGAGGTCAAGGAGGAGCAGTATACGAAGTTTTACAGGGATCTCTACCCGATGGCTGATGAGCCGCTGTTCAATATTCACCTGAATGTGGATTACCCGTTCAACCTCACGGGGATCCTTTATTTCCCGAAGATCAGTAACAACGTTGAGGTACAGAGAAATAAGATTCAACTCTATTCCAACCAGGTGTTCATCACCGATTCGGTGGAGGATATCGTTCCGGAGTTCCTCACCCTGCTGCATGGTGTGCTCGACTCACCCGATATCCCGTTGAATGTTTCGAGGAGCTACCTGCAGAGCGATTCCAATGTGAAGAAGATATCTTCGCACATCATGAAAAAGGTGGCAGACAAGCTGGAGGAGATCTTTAAGAATGACAGGGCGCAGTTTGAGAAAAAATGGGACGATCTGAAGCTGTTCATCAATTACGGGATGATTTCTGAAGAGAAGTTCTATGACCGGGCCGAGAAATTTGCCCTGCTGAAAAATACAGACGGTAAATATTTTACCCTCGAGGAGTACGAAAAGCTGATCAAGCCGGAGCAGACCGATAAGGATAAGACGCTGGTATACCTCTATGCTACCGACAATGATAAGCAATACAGCTATATTGAGGCGGCCCGCGCCAAAGGGTATGATGTACTGCTATTCGATGGTCAGCTCGACATCCACTTTGTGAACCATCTTGAACCGAAGTTAAAGGAAGCAAGATTTGCAAGGGTCGATTCGGACATCATCGAGCGGTTGATACCGAAGGACGATGCTGCGGAGGATAAGCTCACTGTAGAGCAGAAGGCTGATCTCACCCCTGTGTTCCAGTCGCAACTTGAAAAGAGCGAGCACTTCATCGTAAGTTTCGAATCGATGGGCGAGGCTGCTCAGCCGGTGGTGATCACCCAGAACGAGTTTATGCGTCGGATGAAGGATATGTCGGAGCTCGGAGGCGGAGCATCATTCTACGGCTCCATGCCCGATTCCTATAACCTGATTGTGAACTCCGACCACCCGCTGGTGCTCAAGGTCCTGGAGAAGACCGACAAGAAGCTGGGCACACCGGTGAGCGAACTGCGGGAGAAGAAGAACAAGCTGAGTGATGAGCATTCAGCCCTGCAAAAAGCTACAGAGGGGAAGAAAGATGAGGAGATTCCGCAAGCTGAGAAGGATAAGCTTGAAGCGCTGAAGAAGCAGATCGACAAGATTGAAGATGAGCGCATTGAGAAGCTGAAGAAGTATGGTAAGAGCGAGAAGCTGGTGAAGCAGCTGATCGACCTGGCACTGCTGGCGAACAATATGCTGAAGGGCGAGGATCTGGCGAAGTTCGTGAAGCGCAGTGTGGAGTTGATCAAATAAGGTGGCCCTTGCAGGTGTTAACGATTCATGTAAATCGTCTCTTGGCTTTTCGATACCCCGCAGACAATTCCAGTCCCGTTTTCAACATTTGAATAGATATTCATGGGTTGGGAAAAGGGATTATCCCTTGCATTCATGTACCTATTCCCTGTTGTATGAAAATAGACATAGTCGTAAGGATAGCTAAATAGAATGATTTCAACCGGATCAATTTTGCCGGTATAATAGAAAGTCCTGAGACTAAAATTTACTTCATTGCCATTGAATAGTTCATCCGAAATGTAGGAGCCTTTCTTGTATCCATTGTGAGAACTTGAGCCTTTTGGAAAATACTTGTCATAATCATGGAAGTTTTGAAATGACAGATGTGCTGAACTATTTTTCTTAAGAAGAATGGCTTCAATTTCCCCTATTGAAGGAGAATGAATTGAGGAATGACTTAAAGAATTGAAATTCCCGTAGTTTTTATAACTATAGTAGTTTTCTTCCTCAGCATCATCAATAAAAACGATGTCAAATCTCAGCTGTATGAGCAATAGATTGGTGTCAGTTTCTGCAGGCACATCCACTCCAGCAAAGATCTCATCAATAGAGATATCATTAAAACTGACAGTTGTGTCTGTTATTTCGTAGTTAATGTTTGATAGAGTAAAGTCTTTTAATTCCTGAAGGCTAAAACTGGCGCTTGCTGTTTCAATCTGATCTGTTCCAGCCTCCAGCCTGTAGTTTGTATTTGCTTTGGCTGTGATGGTGGAGTGATACATTCCCAGACTATCATATATCATATCTTCAACATATATATCATTTTCAAAAAGTTTTACTTCGGCGTTATCTAAAAAAGGAATTGTCTCACTATGTTCAATAATGCTTTTTGTGCTTGCTACATTTATTTCAATAATACTGTCCTGATAAATAAGGCCGTTCAGCACAATTTTCGGTTTGAAATTCAGGTCGTCATAGTCAAGCTCTTTATAGCAGGATTGAATTATTATCAATAAGAACGCTAAAAAGAGGTATTTCGATAGCTTCATAACCAATTCGTATTAGTCAAATTTAAAATGATATGATATGGATGGAATGATGGGAAACAATCCGTAAGCAATAACGCTTTTATTCGTCTGTTTTTCAGCAAAATAATTAGTTTCTACTTCAATCATAAAGGGATTCATGTGGCAATACGCGTTATAAACTCCAAATGTCAGGATCCTGGTTCCACGTTTTTTCTGTTTATGAATATTCACCCCCAGGTCGAGCCTGTGGTATGATGGCATCCTGAAGTTGTTCCTGTTTTCGTAGTACTCGGTCGATCGATAATAACTTGGTATTTCACCTTCAAGTTCTTGCATCCTGGAATAGAAGTGCTGAATGTCCACATAACTCATGTAATTGGCTGTTGCAAGGGTGATTGCATTTCCGGTATTAAATACCCAGTTCAAACCAAAATCATATTTATCATTAAATTTATAAGTTAATGCGATGGCGATATCATGCCGGCGGTCGTAAGTAAATGGAAAGACTTCCCCGTTATCTATTTCATCAAACTGACGGTTTGCCCAGGATAGGG
>CAYOVC010000122.1:0-7690 GCA_964407305.1 uncultured Bacteroidaceae bacterium
ATATCTTTGGTATCATTTCTTTCAAATATTAATATTTTGTTTGTGGGTGATCTGGGAAATATAAGTTCAGTCTCTGTGGTCGGGGCAGGCAATGTAGGATGGCACATGGCCAGGGCAATGCATCAAAGTGGTGTCAGGATTATACACGTACTCTCCCGAACATTGGAGCATGCTGAAAAACTGGCAGGTGAAGTTTCTGCAATACCGGTAGCCCGGTTTGAGAATCTTAGCAAGGAGCCGGATATGTACCTGTTGAGTGTTGATGATACTGCCTTGCCTGAAGTAACAGCCGGCTTTGTGGGTAAAGAAGCAATTATTGTTCATACCTCTGGAAGTACCGGGACTGAAATATTTAATGCAGGTATCGGTAAATTCGGGGTCTTTTATCCCCTGCAGACTTTTACCCAGGGCAACGATATGGAATACGGCAAGATACCTTTTCTTGTTGAGGGTTCCTCTACGGAAGTTACAGACCGGCTCATGGGGCTCGCCAACAAAGTATCCGGAATTGTATATGAAACTGATTCTGAAACCCGTCTAAAGGTTCATATAGCTGCTGTTTTTGCCTGTAATTTCAGCAATCATCTGGCTGCCATAGCTGATCATTTGCTTACAGGAGAAGGATTGAATATTGAATTGATCCGTCCATTGATTCAGGAAACATACAGAAAGTTGAGCCTCATGGATCCGCAGTCGGCACAAACCGGACCTGCTGTCAGGGATGACAGAAAAATCATCGAGAAACATTTGGAGGTACTGAAGGAAATGCCCCTCGAACAGAGACTGTACAATCTTCTAACAAATAATATCATACGATTCAGAAACAAACAGGATGAGCAAAGCAAACTTTAAGGAGGATTTGAAAAACATCAGGGCATTTGCCTTTGATGTTGATGGTGTTCTAAGTGATCCAAAAGTATACCTCTCTCCCTCTGGTGAACTATTGAGAACAATGAATACCAAGGACGGATATGCACTTCAGTATGCAGTTAAAAGAGGATATCCGGTAGCAATCATTTCAGGTGGCAGGACCGAATCAGTCGGAATGCGTTTTAGCGGACTGGGAATTACAGATATTTACCTCGCAGCGTCTGATAAAATGAAGGATTTCAATCATTTTAGAAATAAATATAATTTTCAACCAGAGGAGATTCTCTATATGGGGGATGATCTTCCCGATCATGAAGTGATGCTCAAATGCGGAGTTGCAAGTTGTCCAGCTGATGCAGTTGAAGAGATCAAGGCAATATCGGTCTATATCTCACATATCAAAGGAGGAGAGGGTTGTGTACGCGATATCATTGAACAGGTTCTGAGGCTCCATGGCAGATGGATGGATGGTGAGGCGTTTTCCTGGTAAGCCCGGGCCGGGTATGAGATCTAGTATTACTATGGTTTATTAGCCAAAACAGCTTACCTTTATCATGCTGTGATTGCCAGTTTATTAAAACCATGAAAAAATTCTTTCATCTAATCAGATTACCGAATCTTTTGATCATTGCAGTTACCCAATTTGCAATGCGCTACCTTATTATGGAGCCCCTTTTACCTTCGGCAGGCTTCTCTCTTCAATTTGACAACCTTCATTTTATGCTGCTCGTGTTTTCTACTCTGTCCATCGCAGCAGCGGGTTATATTATCAATGATTATTTCGATACAAGAACGGATAGAATCAATAAGCCTGAGAAGATGGTGGTTGGAGTGGCGATAAACAGGCGCACAGCCATGACCCTTCATATCATATTTAACCTGATTGGAATTGGAACAGGAGTTTATCTGAGTATTCATATCGACCTTTTTGCGGTGAGTTTTATATTTTTTCTTACTGCCGGACTCTTATGGTTCTATTCTACAAATTACAAGCGCCAGTTTCTGGTCGGAAATGTAACCGTGGCTTTTCTTACGGCCCTGGTTCCGCTCATCGTTGTTCTTTTTGAAATACCTATGTTGAACAGGGAGTATGGTAATATCATGCTTCAGTTTAACAGCAGTTTTAACTACATCTTTATATGGGTTGCCGGGTTTAGTATTTTTGCTTTTATTACAACTATGATCCGTGAAATCATTAAGGATGCTGAGGATTTTGAAGGCGATGCTGCCTATGGTATGAGAACACTACCGATTGTTGCCGGTACGAAGATCACAAAGCTGGTTCTGTCCACCCTCATCCTGGGAACCATATTTTTGCTTGTTTTTATCCTCGTGAAATTTATCATGTTTTCAGGAAATGAGCCGGATTTTATATCATTGGTATATTTTGGTACATTCCTTATCATGCCTCTTTTTATTTTACTTACTTTGGTAATTGTCGCATCGGAAAAAAAAGACTATCATCATGCGAGTGTTTTGATCAAACTAATTATGTTGTTCGGAGTACTCTATTCCGGGGTCGTCTATTACCTGATAAAGTTTTGGATGTAGATGCTTTTAGAGAAGATAATTGATTTTAAACTTATACTGGCATCACGCTCCCCGCGGAGACAAGAATTGATGAGAAAAGCCGGATTTGCATTTGAGACTGCTGATGGGTCCGGCATCGATGAAATATACCCACCCTGTTTAACCGGCAGGGATATTCCGCTGTATCTTGCCAGAAAGAAATCAGATGCTTTTTCCAGAGATTTAATTGATAATGAAATACTTATTACCGCTGATACAATTATTTACCAGGATGACCATGTGTTGCATAAGCCGAAATCTGAAGATGAGGCAAGGAAAATTTTGAGGAAAATTTCGGGAAGGTCACATTTTGTTTATACCGGAACATGCCTTCGATCTCTGAAGAAATCGGTTGAATTTGTTGCTGAAACAGAAGTTAGGTTTGGTATTCTTACGGAAAAGGAGATTAACTATTATATTCAAAACTATCAACCCTTTGATAAGGCAGGAGCATATGGCATACAGGAATGGATAGGTTATGTAGGGGTTGAAGCGATCAAGGGGTCCTACTTTAATGTAATGGGCCTTCCGGTTCAGCTGCTTTACAGGGAAATAGAAAAATTTATTGAATAAAATGATAAGATATGGGTAAAATGAAAATGTATGCAATCGCGATCATCTTTGTACTCTCTTCAAGTCTGACCAGGGCGGATGAAGGTATGTGGCTATTGTCACTATTGGAAGGGTACACCATCGAAGATATGCAATCAAAGGGTTTTAAACTTACAGCAGAAGATATTTATAGTGTGAACCAGGCATGCCTCAAAGATGCAGTTGTAATTTTTGACAGAGGATGTACGGGGGAGATGATTTCCGGTGACGGACTTGTGCTTACAAATCATCATTGTGGGTTTGGTGCGATCCGGAACCACTCATCCGTTGAGCATGATTATTTAACAAATGGTTTCTGGGCAATGAGTCGTGATGAAGAATTGCCCAATCCAGGACTTTCTGTAAGGTTTCTCAGGTACATGAAAGATGTCGGTGGTGAGGTCCGGTCAGGAATAGAAAAGGCAACTGATAAAGCTGGCAGAGATGCAATTATTGATTCGAATATTAGCAAAATTCTTCAGGACGCCAATGAGGAGGGCAAATACGAATCAACGGTAAGATCAATGTTTTACGGAAATCAATACTACCTGTTTGTTTATCAAAGATATACGGATGTCCGGCTGGTTGGGGCACCTCCGGAATCAATTGGAAATTTTGGTTCTGATCACGATAACTGGATGTGGCCCCGGCATACAGGTGACTTTTCCCTGTTCCGCGTGTATGCCGGTGAGAATAATGAGCCGGCTCCATACCATGCAAATAATATGCCTTACAAACCTAAAATATTCCTGGAGATATCACTGGATGGAGTCAGTGAAGGTGATTTCACCATGCTGCTGGGATACCCGGGCTCAACCCGGCAGTTTCTCTATTCGCATGCACTGCAAACATTCGCTGAACGTATTATGCCAATGAGTGTCGACCTTCGTACAAAACGTATGGAGATCATGGATGAATATATGTCCCGGTCGGATGAAGTCCGCATACAATACGCGACCAAATACAAAAATGTAACCAATATGTGGAAGAAATGGCAGGGCGCTATTGGCGGTCTTGAAAGACTGAATGCCATTGAAAAGAAGCGATTATTTGAAGCTGAATTTGCCGATTGGGTGAGATCCTCTCCCGAAAGGAATGAAAAGTACGGTTCATTGCTCCAAAGTTTTGAGGAAACATATGCAGTGATGGAGGAATACGAAGTAATGAATAACCTATTGGGTGAATCAGTTTTTACCATTGAGCTGACGAGGCTTGGTTTGCAGATATATACGATGATGAGCGAATCGACACCTTCCAGCAGGATTCTGCAACAGGCCACAGCATTTTATAAAGACTATAATTATCATATGGATAAAGAGATATTTGCGGAAATGATGAAAAATTACCGTGGGATTAGTTCTGAAAAGTACTACCCGGAATTCTTTGAAAGGGTTGATAAAAAATTTAGTGGTGACTTTTCATTATATGCAGAAAGAGCATATACGAAAACGCCCCTGCGTTCGCTTGAGACCCTGAAAGATATTTTGAAACTCTATGAGAGAAATCCCTCACGGGCACAAAAAAAATTAGAAAAAGATCCGATTATCATTGTACAACAACAATTCAGTGAGATATATCAAAAAATGATCGCTCCGCAAATGATTGTCTTCACGGAACAATTGAATGAATATTACCATCTCTGGCTTCAGGGTCACTTTGAAATGCAACCCGATAAAAGATTCTACCCGGATGCCAATTTTACAATTAGACTTACATATGGTAAGGTGGAGGGATATGACCCAAGGGACGGGGTACAGTACGACTATTATACAACCTTAAAAGGCGTCATTGAAAAGAGTAATGAGGGCAAACATGATTACATGGTTCCTGAAAGACTCAATGCGCTTTATCAGGCAAAGGATTATGCAGAATATGGGGTTGATGGTACCATGCAAGTTTGCTTTACAGCCTCAAACCATACATCCGGAGGCAACTCGGGGAGCCCTGTAATTGACGCAAACGGTCGGCTTATAGGGATAAACTTTGACAGGAACTGGCAGGGTACCATGAGCGACGAGATGTATGATCCGGATATGTGCCGCAATATTTCAGTGGATATAAGATACATCCTCTTTATTATCGACAGGTTTGCCGGTGCCGGTTATCTGATCGATGAGATGATACTGCACACTGCACACTGATCGCTTCTTTCTCCCCCTTTTGCTAAATAAAATAATTCCGCTATCTTAGTGGCACGAATTTATAAAACGTGTTACTATGTCATTAAAAAGATTCGGTGTAAGTCTGGAAGAGAACCTTCTTGTCGACCTTGACAAGCTGGTGGTACGTGAGAACCTGCCTAACAGGTCGCGCGCTATCGCTTACCTGGTTCAGAAGAACATGGTTGAACAGAAATGGCAATCCGACGAGGTTGTCGCCGGCGCTGTTGTGGTCGTTTATGACCATAGTATGCTTGAGATGCACAAGGAGGTGAATGCCATACAGCACAACTACAACTGCCTGATCCTCTCGGGACAGCATATCCACCTGGATGATCATAATTGCCTGGAGGTAATAGCTGTTCGCGGCAGGGCCGGTAAACTGATCAAGCTTGTTAACAAATACAAGGCTATAAAAGGTATAAAAAATGTGGAACTGGTGATGAGCGGTACCGATCAATAGGATCCTTTCGCGCATAATCTTTATACAATTTAAAGCCAATCCCATAGCATCATCTTTGAATTATTATGAACCAAATTAAACATACAAATGAGAAGGATCAATTTAAACGCAGTGAAACTTGTTATTATAACAGGATTCGTAATGGTGATGGCAGTCGGTGTTGCTGCCATGCAACAGCCAGATACCATATTGATTGATGAAGTAGTGGTATCCGGTACGCGGATTGAAGTGGCACGGGTTCATTCCCCTGTTACTGTTTCTGTGGTAAGTAATGAACAAATCAGAAGTCAGGAAGAGGCAAATATCCTGCCGGTTGTAGCAAGGGCGACTCCCAGTCTGTTTGTCAGTGAAATCGGAGCAGGAGGTTATTCCCTTGGCAAGGGCACCGCTGGTCAGGTCACCATACGTGGAGTGGGTGGTTCACCAAATGCCCGCGTAATGATGCTTGTGGATGGCCAACCACAGTATATGGGCCTGTTTGGTCATCCCCTGCCCAATTTTCACATGGCATCGAATGTTGAACGTGTTGAGGTGGTCCGGGGACCAGCATCACTGCTGTATGGGTCAAATGCGATGGGTGGAGTGATCAATGTGATTACCAAAAAGAATCAGAATGAGGGCTTAAATCTGAAAGGTCACGCAGCCTACGGATCATTTAATACGCTTAAATCCGGAATATCTGCCGGCTACTCCGGGCAGGGTTTTTCAGCTGGAATACGGTTTAATCATAATCGCACAAGCGGACACCGCGATACCTCAGCATTCAATATCTCGAACATTCATTTTTTTGCCGGATATGACCTGAACAGAAACTGGTCAGTAAATACAGGCTTTACGCTGGCACAGTATTCATTTGAGGATCCGGGACCGGAAATGGATTTATTCATTCCCGCCTTCCGTGGAGATATTACCCGGCGAATGGGTACGTTTTCTGTGAAAAACATGTATGACAGAACACAGGGTGGGATCTATGCCTTCTATAACTCCGGCGATCATGCTTTTTCTGATGGCTGGACTTCCAATGATGAAAACATGGGTGTTAACATCTACCAGGCTGTGGATGTTTGGAAGGGAGGAACTGCAACAGCAGGATTGGACCTGAAGACCTATGGGGGTGAGGGTTCTTCCGGTATCCTGGCAGATACGTTTATAACGGTCAATGAAACGGCAGGTTACCTGGTGGTTGACCAATCGCTGGGAAATGTTGTGAAGCTAACTGCGGGAGCCAGGTATGAAAACCACTCCAATTTTGGAGGTGAAGTGGTTCCTCAATTCGGTCTGACAGTTAGACCGGTTACTGGCACAACATTTAAGTGGCTCGCTTCAAAGGGATTCAGGAGTCCGACCGTCATGGAGATGTACCTGTTTGCTCCAAATGCAGCGCTGGAGCCGGAAAGACTTTGGAACTACGAGGTTTCCATGATGCAGCACCTGGGACCGAAGGCAAGGCTGAATGCCTCAGCCTATCTGATTAATGGATCCAACCTGATTATCATGCAGCCAAACCCCAATCCCGGTCCGCCGATGATCCGTGAAAACGGTGGTAATTTCTCCAATTGGGGTATCGAGCTGGAAAGTACAATTCGTCCATCGCGGGATCTTCAATTCGACATGAACTACAGCTATCTGAATGCCGATACACGGCTTTACTACGCTCCCAAACATCAGATCTACACCGGTGCCATGTATCGAATATCAGACTTTAAACTGTATGGCAGTGTAAAAGGAATTAGTGGTCTTTATACGTTTATTGACCAGGAACAACCAGTGAATGATCTTCTTGAATCATATCTGCTATTCGATGTCAAGGTCTCTTACAACGTGATCAGGGAACTGGAGATATATGTAGCAGGAAAGAATTTACTGAACAGCAGTTATCAAACTGTTTATGGATATCCCATGCCGGGGTTGAATCTACTTGGCGGTATCTCTTTTCAGATTAACTGATCTATTTTGGTGCAAATACAGTTTTATCAGATGCTATTATAGTCATCTCTGCTGCCAGGAAACTTTAGTGGGGCGATCTGGTTCTTATATC
>CAYOVC010000123.1:0-7674 GCA_964407305.1 uncultured Bacteroidaceae bacterium
GAGAGCGGTATTGTTGCCGGGGTGGAGATCGCAAAACAGATCTTCTTCATAGCTGATCCGGCACTACAGGTAAAGGCAGATATTCCCGACGGAACACCCATAAAAAAAGGAGATATTGTCTTAACGGCTGAAGGCAGCGTGCGATCGATCCTGCAATCGGAACGGCTGGTGCTGAACATCATGCAGCGTATGAGTGGTATTGCAACGGAAACTGCAAAGTATGTAAGGGAGCTTGAAGGCACCGGAACAAAAGTACTCGACACCAGGAAAACCACACCGGGATTCAGGCAGATGGAAAAGGAAGCGGTGCGGATCGGCGGCGGACTGAACCACCGCAGCGGACTCTACGATATGATCCTGATCAAGGACAACCACATCGATTTTGCGGGTGGAATAGAGAAGGCCATCGGGGATGTAGTATCATACCTCGAAGAGAGGCGGCTCGATTTGAAAATCGAAGTGGAGGTCAGGAATCTCAAAGACATTGAGAAGGTCCTCAACTGTAAGTATAAAGTCGACAGGATCATGCTCGATAATTTCACTATTGAATTGACCCGTGCAGCGGTACAATTGATCAACGGCGGCATCGAAACCGAATCGTCCGGAAACATCAACCTGAAAACAGTCAGGGCCTACGCTGAATGCGGTGTCGACTATGTCTCTGCCGGGGCACTTACCCACCAGATCAAAAGCCTCGACTTGAGTCTGAAGGCCGACTTCTGAATCCCGCGTCACTGGTCATTAACTTTTCAGTAGTATTTTCCAAAGTATTGGAACGGGCAGCGGCCCCAATCCGTCCGACTACTCATGAAGAGATGATTTTCAGCCGTATTTTCCTAAGTATGCGGAATAGGCTGCGGGATTACTTCGTTCGGTTGCAGAACAACATTGAACATTCATTCAATACAGATGTTAACATTCAAAACATCATAGAATGAGTGATCAGGGATACCTGCGTAATGAATACGGAAAATTTAAGCTTGAAGAGGCTGACCTTCCGTCGTTTCCGGTTGTGCTTTTTGAAACCTGGCTCAAGGAGGCCTTTGATCATGATCTTCCCGAGCCGACAGCCATGACGCTGGCTACGGCAAACGCTGAGGGCCGGATCTCATCCCGCATCATTCTTCTCAAAGGGTTCGACGCGGGAGGCTTCCAGTTTTACACCAATTACAATAGTCAGAAGGGCCGCGACCTGGAGGAAAATCCCCACGCTGCCATGAGCTTCTTCTGGCCCGAACTGGAGCGGCAGGTGCGCATCGAGGGAACGGTACACAAAATTCCGGAAAAGGATTCCGATATGTACCATGCCGCCCGGCCAAGAAACAACCAAATCGGCGCCTGGGCCTCTGAACAGAGTGCCCCCGTGAGCGACCGTCAGACGCTCGAAGGGCAATATGAAGCTGTTAAAAAGGCCTATGAAAAGCATGACCAGATACCGCGGCCAAAACATTGGGGCGGTTACCGGCTCACGCCTGAACGCATTGAATTCTGGCAGGGAAGAGAGCACAGGCTACACGACCGGATCGTATACGATACCGACCACTCGGGCAAGTGGTCACGGCAACGACTCAGTCCGTAGTTTTCAATTCCGACACATGCTCACTCTGTCTGTCCACTCCGACTCTATTGACAGACTCATTCGTGGCTGGAAGAAAAATTTAAGAAATCCGCACACCCCATCAGTCGCCAAAACTTAACAAACCCCTGGGATCGGACTATTCCTTCAGTGATTCGACCTGCTGCTCCAGTGTGTTGATCTTCGCTTCCGCATCGGCCATCTTCTTACGCTCAGACGCCACAACAGCGTCTGGAGCATTGTTGACAAACCGCTCGTTTTGGAGCTTTTTGGCAACACTGGCAAGGAAGCCTTTCGTGTATTCCAGTTCCTTCTCCAGCTTTAAGATCTCCTCCTCCGCATCAACCAGTTCGCCCAGCGGCAGGTAGTATTCAACGTTCTTCACAATAAACGAAACGGCACCCTCCACTTTATCCTGCGTAATGGCAATTTCTGAAATGATCCCCATTTTTCTGATCACCGGCTCCATTTGCGCCGGATAATCGCCGTTCGAGCTGTTTCGTACAAGCAATTTCAATGCGTCGTTTTTTCCAAGCCCCTTCTCCTTCCGGATGTTCCTGACCTGCGTAATAACCTCTTTCACAATTTCAAAGTCCTGCAATATCATCTTATCGGTCTTCTGCTTCTGCGGCATCTCCGCCACCATCAGGCTTTCCCCCTTCTCCCGCTTTTCGAGCAACTGCCACAGCTCCTCGGTAATGAATGGCATAAACGGATGCAGAACCCTGAGCAGTTTATCAAAGAATGACAGCGTAGCGGCAAGCGTCTCCCTGTCAATAGGTTGCTGATAAGCCGGCTTGATGGTCTCCAGGTACCAGGAGGAAAATTCATCCCAGAACAGTTTGTAAGTGATCATCAGCGCATCGGAGATCCTGTATTTCTTAAACTGATCCTCGATCTCTCCAAGTGCCTTATTGAGTCTGGAAGAGAACCAGGCGATGGCCATCTGGGCCGATTCCGGTCGTTCAAGTTTTTCATCCACTTGCCAGGCGTTGATCAGCCTGAAGGCGTTCCATATCTTGTTACTGAAGTTGCGCCCCTGCTCCGTCAGTCCCTCATCGAACAACAGGTCATTGCCGGCCGGCGAGCAGAGCAACATTCCCACCCGCACACCATCGGCACTGTACTTTTTCATCAGTTCGATGGGATCGGGGGAGTTGCCGAGCGATTTGGACATTTTCCTGCGCTTCGCATCACGGACGATACCGGTAAGGTATACATTCCTGAACGGTTTTTCACCCTCGTACTCATAGCCGGCGATGATCATCCTGGCCACCCAGAAGAAGAGGATCTCCGGTGCTGTGACCAGGTCGTTGGTCGGATAATAATACTTCATATCCGGGTTGCCGGGTTTCCTGATACCATCAAATACAGAGATCGGCCAGAGCCATGAGGAGAACCACGTGTCGAGCACATCCTCATCCTGGCGCAGGTCCGCGGCGGTCAGCGTTGCGATCCCCGATACCGCTTTTGCCTCCTCCAGGGCCTCCTCTTCGGTGAGGGCCACCACGAAATCGTTCGGACCGGGATGCTCGCCGTAGAACCAGGCGGGAATGCGCTGTCCCCACCAGAGCTGGCGGGAGATGCACCAGTCCCTGACATTCTCCATCCAGTGCCGGTATACATTCTTGAATTTAGCCGGCTGCAGCCTGATGTCGTCGTTGAGCACATGCTCCAGGGCAGGCTTCGACAGTTCATCCATCTTCAGGAACCACTGGAGCGAAAGCTTGGGCTCAATCACGGCATCGGTCCGCTCGGAATAGCCTACCTTGTTGATATAATCCTGCTGTTTCAGCAGGTTTCCGGCCTCCTGCAGCATCGGGATAATCTGCCTCCTCGCCTCGAACCTGTCGAGACCGACAAGCACAACGGCCGACGCATTCAGCGTGCCGTCTTCGTTGAAAATATCGATACTCTCCAGGTTGTGTTTTAGTCCGAGGGCATAGTCATTGATATCATGCGCCGGAGTGATCTTGAGCGCCCCGGTACCAAACTCGCGGTCGACGTATTCATCGATAATAATAGGCACGGGACGGTCGAGCAGGGGCACCAGCACCCGCTTTCCGTGGAACCTTTTGAAACGCTCGTCTTCAGGGTGCACGCAAACGGCAGTGTCGCCGAGGATCGTCTCCGGACGTGTTGTGGCAATGGTGATGTGGTCGTCTTCTCCCTCAACACGGTAATTAATATAATACAGCTTCGACTGCTCCTCCCTGTAGACCACCTCTTCATCCGATACGGCGGTTTGCGCCTGGGGATCCCAGTTCACCATCCGCACCCCGCGGTAGATATGCCCCTTTTTGTAGAGGTCGACAAATACCCGCAATACGCTTTCTGACATATCGTCGTCCATGGTGAATTTCGTGCGCGACCAGTCGCAACTGGCGCCCAGCTTTTTGAGCTGTTCGAGAATGATCCCGCCATGCTTCTCCTTCCACTCCCAGGCGTGCTGCAGAAACGCTTCGCGTGACAGGTTGTTTTTTTCGATCCCCTGCTCTTTCAGCATGTTTACCACCCGTGCTTCGGTGGCAATCGAGGCATGGTCGGTACCGGGCACCCACAACGCGTTCTTTCCCTGCATACGGGCCCGCCTGATAAGTACATCCTGAAGGGTATTATTGAGCATGTGGCCCATATGCAACACTCCGGTAACATTGGGGGGTGGAATAACGATGCAATAGGGTTCGCGGTTGTCCGGACTGCTTTCAAAAAAGCGGTTTTCCATCCAGTAGGAATACCATTTGTCTTCTACCTGTACAGGGTCATATTTTGAGGGAATAATCATCCTTGAATTCTTGTTGATTAAAATGCAAAATTAGAAAAAATTTTACAGCTCCGTAATGGTGAATATTTCGTGCCTGCTGAAATTCTTCCAGTATTCAATAGCCAGCTGCTCGATGTAGAGCCAATAGGTGTCGCTTTCCAGACCGAAATTCTTCACGCCGTAACCGATCTCCCGTTTCATCTGCTCCGCAATCGGCTCATCCAGTACCATCCGTATGGTCCGGTTGTTAAATGCAAACTGCACCGTCGGAACCTCTTCAACGGTTTCCGCAATGGTCAGCAGTCCCTGTCCGGGTGTGGCCCCGGTGCTGATCTGTACCCCGTCGGTAAGACAGCTCAGGGGCGGAACGTTCCCGGCAAAGCTGGTTGCACGCAGGTTATTGATCCCCACATGAAAGTACTCCATGGCGCGGATTCCCATTTTCGCACCGATGATAGAGTAGATGCCTGTATGGCCATGGATCTCGTTGGTGAGGCAGATCGCTTTCCACTCCTCAGGACCGAATAATATCATCGTGAAATCCAGGATCTCTGCAACCTCTTTTTTCAGCAGGGCCTTGTCGACCGGGAAGGAGGTGAAGACCCTGTTATTGGTTGCCAGTGATGATGAGAGCAGCGTTGTGATCGTCTCATAGACAAATCCGACCGGCATTCCCGGGTTGATTGAGATCTTCTTCACGGTACCGTTTTGCGTGGTATTGAAAAGGACGGGTACAGCCAGGTATAGCGCCGCGAGGTCATCCCACAGCGGGTTATCCTGAACGCGATCCAGCACGGCAGGATCGGAAAAAACCTGGCCGATCTGCCGGGCATAGACCGAAGCGGAACGACTGATATAGCCGAGGTATTCTGTGTCGCAGACCAGGTCGTTGCGGCTGTTCGAAACGATCTCTATGGGAACACCTGCCTCGACCATGAAATCATAACTCCCAGGTGAGAGTCCGTAATTGAATCCTTTTTCAATGTCGTGGCTGTTGTACCAGATCACCTTTTTGATCTTCTTTTTTATTCCAGGGTATGCTCGCAGCCAGTCGGCATAGTTTTTCAGGGATCCAAGGGCCACCAGGGTAATGCTGTCGGGGTAATGCTCCAGGGTTTGTTGCAGCAATGCCGGTGGATTTTCCCATACAGCAGAGAACCTTCCGGAAATTTCCAGCGCACGTTTGTGCAACAAAGAGGTGGGGGGTCTACCACCTGTGACCAATTGAGTTGAGTTTCCGGATCTGTCCTGCCCATTATAGCCCAACGGTAGAGGACTATGATTTTCCGGCCCCTCCGTTGGCGATCCCCACGATATGCTGCCGGCAAATGCCGACCAATAGGGCAACTCCTGCCCGGTGGCACCGCCTTTTGCTATGGGTATTCCCTCGTGATGGTATGCGCTGAGCAGTGAACGCACCTGCACATATGCGCGATCCGGAGAGAGTGTTCCCTGTGAGCAGGTGATGGCCAGGACCCGTATTTCATTGCCCGACAGGATCATGGAGATGGCACGCATATCGTCCAGCGCACCGTCGGTATCGATGATCACATGGTGGGCAGGCTTTCCTGAATGGGCCTGTAAAGTCATCCCATGTAAGAACACAACGGCTGTTAGAGCCAGAATCTTCAAATACCACCCAGCTGGCGGAGGGCCTGATCCAACATCTCCTCTCCTTTCTAAATCCATATTCTGATCTTTATTTTCTGTTCATAAAATCCAAACCCACAACATTTACCAGATCTGTACTCTTCTGTTCCATCCTGCCCGAATACCGATTCTCAGTTCAAATCCAGAAGTGACGTGTAAAATTACATAAATTAATCCGTTCCCGCGGAGCCAATTTCCCATTCACCCCCCTTCAACTCCCGTTCACCGATTTTTAAACCTAATTTAACATATAAAACTATAAAAACCGAAATAGTTTTTATATTATTGCAGCTCATTTTGAAAAAGCATGGAGATAAAGGAAAGGATCATAACAGAGGCCGGGGCGCTCTTTGGCAGGTATGGTATCAAAAGTGTTACCATGGACACCCTTGCCGTAGAGATGGGCGTATCGAAAAGGACCATTTATGAAAACTTCAGGGACAAGGATGAGCTCTTGTTGAAGGTGATAAAGTTCTTCAAGTTACGCCAGATCCATGAAGCGAATGAGGTGATCAGGAATTCCGATAATGTGATCGTGGCGCTGTTCAGCCTGCTGCGGGGAATGATCAACACGTCGAAACAGGTTAATCCGCTGTTCTTCCAGGATATGAAAAAATATCACTCACACATTTTCAGGCAGTTGGAAGAGGATGGCGACCTGAGGGATCATTCTGTTACAAGGAAAATTCTCAACGACGGTATTCAGCAGGGAATATTCAAATCGACAATTAACCTGGAGCTGGTCAACCTGGCGATTCATGAGATGTTCAACATGTTCAGTCCGGATAGTGCCATGACAACCAAAGGATACGACAGGGCTGAGATGTTCAACAATATCATGATCCCCTATCTGACCGGACTTGCAACCGAAAAGGGGAAGATACTCATTGAGGCGCAGGGAAAAATCAGGCATGACAACCAAGAGTGACAAGAAGCTGATACAAAAAAAGTGGTCAAAAAACAAGACGGAAATAACAGATTAACATAAAAGAAGGGAGCCAATCTTTGGATTTAAACAGACCTGGATTGGAGATCGACAGGAAGGATTGGAGATCGACAGGAAGGATTGGAGACCGACAGGAAGGATTGGAGATCGACAGGAAGGATTGGAGACCGACAGGAAGGATTGGAGACCGACAGGAAGGATTGGAGACCGGGATGAAAGAGAAGATAACTTAAAAAAGCAGTAAAAATCAGAAATGAATGATAGATATGAGAAAGCGAATTTTTTTGATGATCATAGCCTCTGTAGCCGGCATCAGTACGATGGCACAGGATGAGGCACCTGTACTTACGCTCGACCTTAAGGGGGCGGTGGAGTATGCCATTGCGAACAACAAAGCGCTGATGAATGCACGCCAGGAGCTGGTGAGATCAGACAAGAGTGTTTGGGAGGCGATCAGTCAGGGGCTCCCCCAGGTAGAGGCCACGCTGGATTACATGACCTATTTTGATTATGAGCTTGAGTTTCAGTTTGGACCTTCAGAAGATTTTGAATTTTCACAGGAGCAGCTGAACAGCGCGGCATCACAGACGTTAACCGAATTTTCCGGTGTTCCAATGGCCGGACTGGATCCGGTTACGAGGCAGGATCTCTACAACCACTCTGCCGGTAATTATTACGACGGACTTCTTCAGGGTATGATGCCCCCATCCACCATCCTGATGTCGGATCAGATGACGG
>CAYOVC010000124.1:0-7585 GCA_964407305.1 uncultured Bacteroidaceae bacterium
TTCGTTGTAGATTATGCAACGAATGAAAGTTTATATATATCAAAAAGAGGATTGGCCAAACTTTACCTGGAAAGCGGAACACATTGTTAATCTGCTCGGTGAGGCAAGAAACCTTCAGGGACGGCTAATAGGTAAAATGGAGTCATTAGGATTTGACTTAAGAAATGAGGCTCTGCTGGATACCTTAACATTGGATGTATTAAAGTCATCAGAAATCGAAGGAGAAATTTTAAACCCGGAACAGGTTCGTTCATCCATCGCACGGAGATTAGGAATGGAAATTGCAGGTTCAGTAGATTCTGATAGAAACGTTGATGGGGTTGTTGAAATGATGCTTGATGCCACACAAAACTGCTTTAAACCGTTAACGGCAGACAGGCTTTTTGACTGGCATGCTGCTTTATTTCCAACAGGCAGAAGCGGGATGTATAAAATTACGGTTGCAGATTGGAGAAAAGACTCAACAGGGCCAATGCAAGTTGTATCAGGAGCCATGGGAAAAGAAAAAGTGCATTTTCAGGCACCAGATTCCGATTGGATAGATAATGAAATGCTTCTGTTCCTGAACTGGTTAAACAATTACGAAAAAACAGATCTGGTAATAAAAGCTGCAATAGCCCATCTTTGGTTTGTAACCATTCATCCTTTCGAGGATGGAAACGGAAGAATTACAAGGGCATTGTCGGATATGCTATTAGCCCGTGCGGACAAGAGTAATCAACGATTTTATAGCATGTCAGCCCAAATCCAAAAAGAGCGGAAAAAATATTATGAGATACTTGAAAAAACACAAAAGGGTAATCTTGATATTACTGAATGGATACAATGGTTTTTGCAATGCTTGATAAATGCTTTAAGATCTACTGATGCCATACTTAAGCAAGTTCTGTTCAAAGCTGATTTTTGGAACAGACACTCGAAGACAATTTTGAATGAAAGACAGAGAAAGCTGATAAACAAACTTTTAGATGGATTTGACGGGAAACTGACTTCATCTAAATGGGCGAAAATCGCTAAATGCTCGAAGGATACTGCGATTAGAGATATCAATGACCTGATAAATAAAAATATATTGCAAAAAGAAGCAGCCGGTGGAAGAAGCACAAATTATGAATTAAAGAAATAAAAAATGCAAACTGTACACCCAGTTGACTTTTCAATCGCTTGCATTATCAGCACAGGGCCCTTGAACCGATTTTACTCTCGCACCACACTTCCAAATTGGTAAAAAAATACCTGTAATCTTCTGCATCAGGAATGCGCTCTACGGGATGCATAACATCGGATCAAACTGACTTATTTTGAAAGCTTTTTGCATTAACTTATGTTAATAGCTTTTAACTTTTGTTAGAATTTGTCTATGCAATAAATGGTTAATTTTGATTAAAATCCCAACAAATGAAAAGACTTCTTTTTATTATGATTGCCCTCCCGGTGTTATCAAGCCTTGGAATGGCACAACATTACAACCTCTACGGACTGGAAATTTATAATCCCCATTTTAATAACCCTGCCTTTACCGGTGCCGATAAACTGGTGCAAGCCGATTATCTCAGGCATAGTAACTGGATGTCTTCAGGGAATAAAGCTTCTATCATGACTACCCTTCCGGGAGATAAAAACGGTGTAGGCATCAACTTTGAAAACAGCATTAATTATACGAGTTACAGTTCTATAGGTGGTACCGGGGAGGTGGGGATGAAATATTACAAGGCGGGGGCATCTTATAGCCGTACATTTCACCTTTCGGAAGAGCTTGAACTCCATACCGGTGGCAGGTTCGATTATGGAAAACTGAACTTTCTGTCGGCGGCGCAAAGTAGTGACAGTACCATTCAGTATGCTACACATTTTTCCACAATGCTGGGTGTGGGCTTTGATTATAAAAACTGGGAATTGGGATTGTCGGCTACCATTCCCATGGGGAGTTACTTCTATTCCCTGACTGAAGATAATACCCTGGAGAAGGAGAAAAGAAGCAGCAACTTCCAGAAATTTTATTTCTTCGGCAGGTATGAATCGAAAAGCGAGCGAAGGGTCACTTTCGATCCGGTGTTTGGACTGGGTTGCAGGGTGGCGGATAATATTACTGATTGGTATGGATATGCCGGCGGGATCATGCAGATTGTGGATGTGGTGGGACTCGGCATTACGGCAGGTAGCCTGGTTTCCGTGAGTGCCAATCTGAATATTCTCGATCGGGCACAGCTGATGCTGGGCATTTATGGTGGAGAGAAGATTTTTCAGGACGGGCCTTCAATGGTCGATTACAAATTTAATCCCGGGGAGCGACGCTATTTTGTGCAACTCCGTATTAATTTGTAATGTTTATGATGGCTTTCTGGGCATCTTTCGTTAAAAGCAATTTCGGGATTGTGGTCCTTATCTTTTTTTATTCGGGGATAACATCATGTACTACCCTCATAAGTGATGAGTTCCCTGAATATGATAAGGAGCCGGTGCTCAACAGTATTCTAATTGCTGGTCAGCCTGTTGAAGCGCACCTCTCCTTTGCTGAAAAAATTGACACCACCAACTTGCAGGCAACCGGAGATGCGGCGGTATATTTCCGTTCAGGCGAAGCCGGCATACAAACCATGATGAGTTATGATTCCGGGTTGTTCTATTCGAACCACCTGCTTGAGCCCGGGGAAATTGTGGAGCTGAATGCCATGCTGCCCGGCTATGATGAAATCTCAGCAATGGATTCCATTCCACTGGAAATACCTGTCGAAATAACAGACCGCACCAATATGGCCAGGTTCACCGATGAGGGGTCTTTTATGGCTGGATTGACAATCCGGTTTTCTGATGATCCGCAAACAGATGATTTTTATGAATTGATTATTAGCCGAAGAACTGAGGACAGGACCTACAATCTTCATGCTTTTAACGATCGGCTCGATATATTGCTGAACGAGGGGATTGATCCGTACTCAACCAGCACGTTGCTTTTTAGCGATGCGCTCTTTAAAGATGAGTTTGTGGAAATGAGTTTGGATTTTAGTCAGGGCGGAAGAAGAAAGCGTTGTTATGGCATTGATTCGTGCTATGAAGTATTTGATGCACACACCCTGATTGCCGAATTGCGGCATGTAAGTGAAGCCTATTACTTGTATAAGAAACAGTTTTATTTATATGAGAAGACCAGAGAAGTTGATTTTGTTGATGGTATAGCCACTGCCATATCAAATTATACGAATGTGAAGAATGGACGGGGGATCGTGGCGGCGTACGCCTTTGCCATCGATTCACTGCAGGTACCACGCGACTCAGTATTACAAACATCATCGTTTCAATGATTTTGATTATATGCGTAACCAATTCATTACTATATTATTTATCTTCATTATTCCGGTGCTGGGTTCTGCCCAGACCAGGGTCAGCGGACTGGTGCGCGACAGGGTTTCGGAGGAGGTATTGATCGGCGCCAGCGTGTTCGATCCGGCTTCCATGAATGGTACAGCGACAGATAATAACGGATATTTTAATTTGTCGCTGAAACAAGCCACAGATTCGCTGATAGTGACCTATGTAGGGTATTCGACGTATGTGGTTCCGATACACGAAATGCAGGATTCAATCCTAAACATCTTCCTTGAGCCCGGTGCTTCCATCGATGAGGTTCAGGTAAGCGCCTTCAGGAAACAGACCTTTAACAGGTCGGAACTCAACAATGAACAGTTGCGCTATATCCCCTCCATTGGTGCGCAGCCCGATATACTGAAAACCCTGCAGCTTCTTCCGGGTATCCAGTCTCCCAATGAAGGGTCAAGCAACCTGCTTATCCGGGGAGGCGGACCGGGCCAGAACCTGTTTCTCATCGATAATGTGCCCCTCTTTTATGTGAACCATCTGGGCGGGTTTCTCTCGGTATTCAATCCGGATGTAATCAATGATGTAACGGTGCTGAAGGGAGGATTCCCTGCCAAATACGGGGGGAGGTTATCGTCCGTTGTGGATATAACACTGCGGGAAGGGGGCAAGAAGGAATTTAAAGGATCCGGGGGGATTGGGCTGCTGGGGGCCGACCTGACCATGGAGGGACCGATCGGTAAAAAGGTCTCTTACCTTGTTTCTGCACGGAAAACGTTTACGGAATTACTGACCGCTTCCATACTGTTTCTGCAGGATGAAGACTATATATTTACCTATGGATTTTACGATCTGAACGGAAAACTTACCTGGCGGCCAAATTACAGGAACAGCATACAGATGAACTTTTTTGCCGGTGATGACCAGATGAATACTTACTTAATAGGGAGTGAGGACAAAATGAATCTGAAAAACCGGTGGGGTAACCTACTCGGGTCGGTGCAGTGGAAAACCATTCCGGTTCCAAAACTGAACATTAATTCGACAGTATCCTTTACCCGTTACCGGGTGCAGGATCTGCGGTCGCATAAGATTAAACTATCAGCAGACAGCACCCTGGTGTATCGAAACAATTTCATTTCGCGTGTCAGCGATTTCAGTGCTAAGTCGGATGTCCGATACAGGCTTATGCCCTCCTGGTCGGTGGATGCCGGAATTAAATCCTCCATGCTTACCTATATCCCCAATGATACATACGAGTCATTTGGAGGGGAGGTAGAAACATCCCCGGAGACTATTATTGGTTTTGAGTCGTCGGCATACCTGGAGAACAGATTGCAGTTAGGCGACCGGCTGAATATGAACCTTGGGATACGGGCAGTGCATTATTCAACCTACAATTACCACGATTTTTCATTTGAGCCGAGGGCAGATGCAACGGTGAATCTATCGCGGAATCAACTGCTCAATATCTCCTATATGGAGACTGCACAATATACACACCTGATCACTTCAGCAGGTGACTTTCTGAACAATGAAGTATGGGTTCCGACAAGGATCGGAATGAATCCATCGAGGGTTCGGCAGCTTACTGTAGGATGGAACGGTCAATTTATGGATGGGATGTTAACTGCGAAAGTGGACCTCTATACGAAGCAGCTGACAAACCTGGTTGCTTATCGTGAAGGGTACAGCAGCTTGCGTGGGGATACCCATTGGCAGGGCAAATTGCTTGAAGGAGGAGCGGGCCGTTCACAAGGCGCCGAATTCTTTATCAGCAAGGACAAGGGAACATACAAAGGGTTTATCAGTTACACCTATTCACATACCACCCGTCAGTTTGATGCCATCAATAACGGTATTGAATATGTGTATGAATACGACCGTCCGCATAGCTTCTCGATCGATGTGCACCGCAAAATATCGGAAAGGTTTGTATTCAATGCGCTATGGGTTTTCCAGTCAGGATTGCCCTACACTCCAGCCATTGGAAGGCAATTATTTCCCAACACCGAAAGTCATGATATCAGCTATGATGAAGAAGTGCTGATTTACGGTGAGCGGAACAGTGAGCGTATGCGGCCCTATCACCGGCTGGATCTGTCATTGAGTTTTAACACGAAAACCATCAAGGGCAGGGATGAATCCTGGACTTTCTCCATCTACAACCTGTATAACAGGCGCAATCCTTATTTGTATTATTATAATGACGAACCGGAAATGTTTTATAAAGGTTCTGATTCATTTAGTAAGCTAAAGCTCTACCAGTTCAGTTTCCTGCCAATAGTGCCAACAGTGAGTTATAAAGTATATTTCTGAGGCAAGAATGAAGAAGGAGATTATCCTGAATACGAAAAACAACAGCCGCGAGAACCTACCGCTGACCTTTGGCAACCAATCTATTCTCAAAAAAATATTGAATAAAACTCATTGCTAAACTACTTAACACTCAGATTTAATTGATCTTACGAAATTGAGTTAATGTGATGGGTATTTCTCTCAAGTTAAGAGCTGAGGTTGTTCTCTTGCTTAAGTACTTGAACAAAATACTTTTCCTTAAATACTCCCCCTATATATTCCAGAAGCTATGCTATCTTGCATATAGTAATTCAACGATTACTGGACATTGTATCTGATATTCCATCTAAGATATGAGAAATCAGACTTTTCGAATAGTCAGAGGTTATGCACGCCTTTCATCCATACATCTCTGGCAGTAGCTCCCACAAGGTAAAAGTCGATCCCAAATTTGAGGAAACCACGTTCAAGTGCCTGAAATATTTCTTTGTATTGGCCCTCGTTACGAATTTTTTTAAAGGGTATTTTTAATATGTTCCTCATAGATTTTCTGTGCTGTTTCAATACATCTTTTTTTACCAGTAGCCAGCAGATCGGCATAGACAATCACAGGCGGAGCAACTTTTTTTTCATGCTCAATTTCCTTCCAGAATTTTTGATAGACAATCACATTTCCCTCAGGATCTGGTAGAAGCCTGTATTTTTTCATAATATCTACCTTTTTTTCAATGGTATATAGTGTCAGAATTTCCGGTTGCAGGAACTTTGTATAGAGATTACCTGCAGGTTCACCTCCCCAAAGGGTTTGAGTTTTATTTAGGTTAATGTCCTTCCAATCCAAAAAATCGTTTGTATTATTAAATCTGAAATTGCCAACCTTTAAAGCTGGCTTAAGCTTTTCATTATAAGCAACAATCCATTTTTGCAATAGCTGTTTTTTATTTGTCAGCTTCAACTCTTTCTCATTAAAAGGTAAGGCAAATCCCTCATCGATGAGTCCTTCGAGAATATATTGTACATTTCCATGTCCTATATCAGCACTTTTTGCAATGTCGCGATAGGTATCATTAATATTATTTTCATTCGTGAGGAACAGAAACAATGCTTTTAGTCCGGTCTTTGTAAATGCTCTTCCTTGATTGTCTTTATGAATATGTTTTTTTCCTCTTCCTTCGACTTGCAGAAGAATATTCTCAGTCTCAATATGAATATTACCATACATATCAATATAAGCTATATCATTCTCAACAAGTGCATCTTTGATTTTTGGAAATATTTTTTCTGCTATCACCAGGAAGGGTTTGTACTCCTCTTTCATTTGAAATAGTTTTGGAAGTTGATATTCCCGTATTTCCTTTTTTATATCAACATAATACGTATGAGTTATTCCTTTATATTCTAGCTTAATAGTACCATCAAATTCATTATTTAATTGTTCTTTCCATAAAGCTTTTATTTTATGCTTAGCAAGGACATCATTAATGACCGTATGAATTAAGTTATCTTTCATTTTGTCCATATTTAATATTTGTCCACGTAACGTGGTCAAGCAAATATATTGGACATAATTATAAAATACAAGAAATATTCATGATAAAATATATAAGCAATTATCATTTTCACGCAAATTTCATTTTTATTAATAATTATCCTCAATGCTTTCCTGCTATCATTAGCGGAACGCAGCACCGGAATATTTCGGTGATTCGATATTATCCTTCTATTCGATTTTCAAAATATTCACCATGGAGGGTTGGACAGAGATTCCGGAAACCATTGCGCTAAATTCCTCCCCGACAATTGCCGTGTTAACAAAGATTTATTTCGTGATTATCCTGATCACCGGTGGAATATTTGGTTTATCCCTGGTGAATTCAATATTTGTGGATTTAATGTTAAGTAATAATACAGAGGACATTGAGCGAAAGATCGATAAGTTAGATGCAAAGATCGATTCCTTTATTTATTCTCA
>CAYOVC010000125.1:0-7567 GCA_964407305.1 uncultured Bacteroidaceae bacterium
AAGGGAAAAGCAGTCCGGGACTCTACCTCGCCACGCTCTTCACCAGCCTGCTCAGGTACCGATCAATCAGGGCCAGCATTGAGATCGACGGCAATGCTTTCAAGCGCAAGGTCTTCAGCATGAACGTGGGGATCGGGAAATTCAACGGCGGGGGGATGATGCAGGTACCGCATGCCATTGCCGACGACGGACTGTACAGTATCACGCTAATAAAAAAGATGGGTAAGCTGAATGTGATCGCCAACATCAGGATGCTCTACAACGGCAAGATAGTAACCCACAGCAAGGTGGAGGCCTATACCGGGAAGGTGATCAGCGTCGATTCGCCCTCACTGCTTCACCTGGAGACCGACGGGGAGACGCTCGGACACTCACCGATGGCATTCCAGATCATCCCCCGAAGTGTGAAGGTGATCGCGAACGGGATATCGGCCTAGTGGAACTTTTATGCAGGCCCCAGGCTGTGCGATCCTGCATGATGCAACGGATAAGTAAGCCTGGGCCATGAAGCAGATGTCCGGCCGCTACTCCGCTACCGGCACCAACTCAATCTCGAACAGCTTCGGCCAGTATTTGCCGGTTACAAAAAGCCGCTCATCTATCGGATCCCAGGCAATGCCGTTGAGCACGTTCGTACCGGGCTTGCGGTCCTTCACGGAGAGGATCCCCTTCATATCGACGCGACCCTCCTCCTTCCCCGTTTCCGGATCGATGATCACAATCTCATCGGTGTAGTAGCGGTTTGCATAGATCTTCCCTTTGATATACTCCAGCTCATTCAGGTCCTTCGCCGGTCCCTCATTGTTGTACACCTCGATCTGCCGCTTCACGGTAAACATCGACGGATCAATAAAATAGATGATATTCGTCCCGTCACTCATGATCAGCTCATCCTCCGTGTTGGTGAGTCCCCACCCCTCCTTGTTCTGGTAGTAAAACTTTTTTGTCTCCTCAAAGGTATTCAAATCGTAGACAAAGCATATCTGCGCCTTATAGGTAAGCTGGTAGAGCTTCCCTTCGAAGATCGTGATCCCCTCCCCGAAAATATTGGAGGCGTTACTTCTCGAATGTATCACCTCGCCGTTGCTGAGGCGCACTTTCCGCACCGATGACTGGTTGTAGTTTCCCGTTCCTTCATAGAGCCAACCATCGTAATATATCAGTCCCTGGGTATACGCCCCCACATCGTGCGGGTAGGAGTTGATCACCCTATACCGGTACTGTACCGGTTCAATATCGGAAACCAGTTCTACCTGAACGCTATGTGTCTCGGAGCTGCCACCCTCAAAATAGAGCTTTGCCCGAACGCCGGTTTTGCCCGGGTTCATGCCGGCTGTGGACAGGGTTGCGGTATCCTTTCCATCGTAGACTATTTCCAGCTGCCCCCTGATAAAGAGCTCCACCGAGTCGATCTTCAACGTATCGGGTGCAGTAATACGCACCGGGATCTCCTGCCCCGCCACATAGCGATCCCCCGATACGGGCAGATGGAGGGTGGTGATTTTTTGCACCTGACGGCGCTGCTGCCTGGCGCGACCCTGCTCGCTGCTTCGCTGGTTGCAACTTCCCGCGGATACGATGCTGAGAATGATCAGGATTGTTATGCTGTAGGGGTTCATGGGGTGTGCTGATTATTTTTTGAAGATGCGGCTGAGCAGTGTTCTTCTGCGCGGAAGGTTTTTTCCTTCATTGGCTGCCGTGGGGTTGAGCTCGGGATGGATGATCTGCCAAATCTCGCCCCACCCGGGGAGCCCGCAGATATTGCGGTCGTCGATGTAGAAATCGGCCGATATCTTCCTGCTTACCTTCTCTTCATCGAATACCTCCTCCGGATAATTTTTGTTCACCGCGTAAAATTCGATCCCGTTCCTGCGGCAGAACGCAACCGCTTCGTCGAGCTCCTTACCGCTCCTGTAGGTCCAGAGGATCAGCTGGTGCCGCTGCTCCTGTAACTTTTTCAGCGTTTCAAAAGCAAAAAGGAGCGGTCTGCCGATCTCAGGATATTTATGTTCCACGATCGTACCGTCAAAATCAACTGCAATCTTCATTTATCTATACACTTTTATCGTTGCACCGCTGAACCTTTAGCTCGGCGAAGCCAAATATCTTTCCTCTACGATGAGGGGTTCAAAATTCTTACATACTTCTAACGCGTAAAAATACCAAATTCCGGTTAAAAGAGATCATTGACCGATAAATATCGCTCGCCGGTGTCGTAATTGAATGTGAGAATCCGCTTGCCTGCGGGGATTTCCTGCAGCTTCTTTGCCACCGCGGCCAGTGAGGCACCACTGGAGATCCCGCAGAAAATCCCTTCTTCCTTCACCGACCTGCGGGTGAAAAGGTAGGCATCCTCCTTCTCCACCGCCACCGTGCCGTCGAGCAGTGAGGTGTCGAGGTTGGTGGGGATGAAACCCGGACCGATGCCCATGATCGGGTGTGGCGACGGCTCCTTTCCGGCGATCACCTGCGAATCGAACGGCTCCACGGCAAAGACCTGCATCGCCGGCCACTGCTGCTTCAGCACCCTGGCCACACCGGTGATATGTCCGCCGGTACCCACCCCGGTGATCATGTAATCGATCCCCTCGGGAAAATCGTTCATGATCTCCTGTGCAGTGGTTCGCTCGTGAATGCCCGGATTGGCCGGATTTTCGAACTGCGAGGGGATCCAGACATTGCCGATCTCCTCCTTCAGCTCGAGCGACCGGGCGATGGAACCTTTCATCCCTACCGCCCTGTCGGTAAGCTCGATCTCTGCACCGTAGGCCTTCAGGATGCTGCGGCGCTCGACCGACATCGACTCGGGCATCACGAGGATCACGCGGTAGCCTTTCACGGCCCCTGCCATGGCGATTCCAATACCGGTATTGCCCGAGGTGGGTTCAATAATCACAGTGCCCTCTTTGAGGTCTCCCCGGTTCTCGGCATCCTCGATCATGGAGAGCGCGATCCGGTCCTTGATGCTTCCGCCCGGATTACTACGTTCGAGCTTCACCCATACCTCATGGCCGGGAAAGAGTTTGCTGAGTCTTACATGGGGTGTGTTGCCTATGGTTTCGAGTATGTTGTTGTATTTCATGATTTTTCCGTTTACTAAATGACATAATCGAGCGGTGGCTTGAAATCCTTGCTGTCGCGCACGACCACGCGGTGCTGACGATACACCACCGAATGGGGCAGTACACTCTCAGTGATCCAGGTGTTTCCGCCAACGACGGTATCGTGACCGATCACCGTTTTGCCGCCGAGGATCGTACTTCCGGCGTAGATCACAACATTGTCCTCAATGGTGGGATGACGTTTGGTACGGGCCATCTCCTTTTCCACGGTAAGGGCACCGAGGGTCACGCCCTGGTAGATCTTCACATTCTTCCCGATCTCTGCCGTCTCGCCGATCACGATCCCCGTGCCATGGTCGATAAAAAAGGGCGTTGCAATGGTGGCTCCCGGATGGATATCAATGCCTGTCTGTCCGTGCACATACTCCATCATCACCCTGGGCAGCAGCGGCACCTTCATCTTATAGAGGATATGGGCCATCCGGTACACCGAGATACAGTAGAACCCCGGGTAGGCCAGGATCACCTCCTCCACACAGCTCGAAGCCGGATCGAACCGGGCAATGGAGACCGCATCGTCGATCATGGCCTCATATGCTTCCGGCAGCTGTGCCATAAACTGCTCCGCGATATTCTCGGGTGTACCGGGAATAGAGTTCCTGATAGAAAAAAGCAGGTCCTTGAGCTCCAGCGAACAGCGCTCCAGCTCAAAGCGAATCTCATTTTCGTCAACCTTACAGTTGAGCTTGATGGGAAATAGTATATGTACAAGGTTGTCAACAAACTCATGGGTCCGCACCATGGAGGGGGCCTCCATACAGAATCCCTCGTTCATTGTACCCAGGTGTTTTGCAAATGCTTTGAGGTCCTTCATAATATAATAATAGAATATAAATTTATTGGTTCAGACAATTGGCCGGTTCATCTTTTAAAGTTCTAACAACTGTTACCGTCGTATTGTTAACAGGATTCTTACAAGAGACAGGAGTATATATCCCAGAATAATGAGAGGCAACCCGGTCAGACCACTGAACATGAATATAATGACCGCCATTGTGATCAGCAGGTAGCGCGAGAAATTTGGAACAATTCTAAAGTTTGAAAATTTCAATGAGAGCATTGGCAGGGGGATGACCATCAGGACCGCAGTGATAACCATGACACTCCAGATAAACCAGCCAGAAAGGTTCTCTCCAAAGAATGTACCGGTAGTGCTGATATCATAATAAATTCCTGTCCAGAAGATGGCAAATGCCGGTGTCGGCAATCCGGCAAAAAACTCCGACGGTGGCAGCAAGTTGAACCTTGCCAGTCGCCATGCCGCAAAAACGGGCACGAGGAGCACGCTGACCAGCATGATTTTTGCAACAAGGCCGGGACCGGTATCTCCGGACACAGCAGCAGGGTTATAGGCTGGTGGCCGGACAGCTGAACATTCCAATACCGTAGTTATACCCTCCATTTCTCCATAGGTAACACTCAGCAGCATAAAAATCATCGCCGCAGGCAGCAGTCCGAAGCTCACTAAATCGGCAAAGGAGTCGAGCTGCTTTCCTGTCTCCGAGGTCACCTTCAGCATCCTCGCCGTAAAACCGTCTGCAAAGTCGGCAACAACAGCAACAGCAAAGAGAGCCATCACGGCAACCGGTTGTCCGCTGAAGACAAACCAGATGGCCGCAGATCCTGCGGCAAGGTTCAGGAGTGTAATGATATTGGGGATCTGCTTTTTCATGAGGAAAATCTGCAATGCTGAAATACAAAGTTAGCAAGTTTCCCTTTCTGATCGCTGAAACAATGATGAAATTATTCCTGTCAGAGATAACGGATCCGGTACTTTACAAGCGTAAATAACCAAACGGACTATGCGGCATCCGTTCCCTCCTGCTCAGCATAAACCTTTTCAAACCGTCTCAGCGCCCACCGCACCATCTTGTAGCTGAACCAGATCATCACCGGCCACATCAGGTATCCTATAATTGCTGATATATACATCTGTTTATTTTTTTATTCGTTGCATAGTTAGGGCCTCTTTCTCTCTAAATTTGCTACAGCATCTGAATTCTGCAAAGCTTCAACAAACCTATTCCTGAACCCGGTTAATAAATATGTGTGTCATCCCCTGCTGTAACCTCCTCTTCAGTTATCTTTTTATTGTTGATCGCCCGCCAGGCCCAGATGATGTATGCAAGCACAAAGGGCACTGCCAGGGAGACATAGCTCATCACCGTCAGGGTAAACTCGCTCGACGAGCTGTTCTGTATGGTCAGCGAACTCTGCAGATCATATGTCGACGGGTAGAACGCGGTGTTGTTAAACCCTGCCAGGAAGAAGAGGCAGAGCACCACCAGCACCGTACCCGGACCGGTCAGCCAGATCCCGTTCGAGGTGGTCCGCAACAGCGACCATCCGATCCCACCCAGCACGAGGAGCACCCCAACCAGGAACATCACAAACACCAGCGGCATCTGCACCAGGTTGTGCCAGTATTTAAAAGCCTCCATCGACACCTCACCGGTTTGCGGATCAACGGCAAAACCGTCCCTCAGCATCAGCCAGATAGCGAAAGTGAGGAAAAACACCACGAACGGCACGGCATTGAGCAGCAGCTGCCGCTTTGTCCGCCCGATAATCACCTCATGGTCGATCGTATTCATAAAATAGAGCAGTCCGAGCACCCTCGCCAGAAAAAATACCGTAAAACCAAGCGCCAGGTTAAACGGGTTCATCGCCGCCTCCAGTCCGCGCGTACCGGTCTGCCAGTGCACATTGTTCATCTCGTTCAGTGAGAACTGCGATCCCGAGAAAAAGGTGGCCACCGCCGTGCCGATCAGCACCGTACCCACCAGTCCGTTGATAAACAGAAACGCATCGTATGTCCTTTGCCCCAGGAAGTTAGAGACACGGGAGCGAAACTCGTAGGATACCGCCTGGATCACAAAGGCGAAAAGGATGATCATCCAGACCCAGTAAGCGCCGCCGAAACTGGTGGCGTAGAAGAGGGGGAAGGAGGCGAAGAAGGCACCTCCGAAGGTTACGAGCGTGGTGAAGGTGAATTCCCACTTACGGCCCAGGGTGTTAACGATGATGGTGCGTTCGTTTTTGGTCCTTCCAATCGTATAGATAAAGGTTTGACCACCCTGGACGAACATCAGGAATACCAGCAGGGCCCCCAGGAGTGAGACAATCACAAACCAGTATTGCTGCAGAGCCAGATATGACATATTTTCAAACATATTATTTCTCCTCCGGACCTTTTTTAATTTGTGTGGTCAATATTTTTATCTCCGCGATAAAGAGCGCCGTAAATGTTGCCAGGAAAATAAAGAAGGTGGTCTGCACCGCTCCCGGACTGATCCGGGTGACGGCAGAGAGCGTAGGCATCAGATCATAAACAACCCAGGGTTGCCGGCCGACCTCCGCCACGATCCACCCAGCCTGGGATGCGATCCACGGCAGTGGGAATGTCAGGAACGCCACCCATAACAGCCATTTTTTATCACCCCAGCGGTTTTTCATGCTCAACACCAGGGCAATAATCGACAGGATCAGAAAGTGTCCGCCAAGGATTACCATGATATGGAAAGCGTAAAAATTGAGCCTCACGTTCGGTATCAGCTCCTGGATCGGACGGTCCTTGTAGTACCCATAACCAAAATATTTGTAGTAGTTCTCCAGCCATTCCGGATCCTCAAATTTTGCCTGCAGCCGGGCCTCCTCGACTGTATCACCACGGTCCTTCGCCTTTTTCAGCTCTTTCAGCGTGTTGATAGCAATACTTCCCCGTTCGATCCGCTCCACGTAAGAGAGGATCCCCTGCTCTGAATTACCAAAAAGCAGGTCATTGATCCCTGCCACAAAGCCATTGGGGGTGAGGAAGGCCATGTATGAAAGGGCGTTGGGAATCTCAAACTTAAAGATGAACTCCTGCCGCGGGTTTGGGATCAGTGTCGTATCGGTGCGCATGGCCCCGATCGCCACGAGTGGAGCATGGGTCTGACCGTCGTACAGCCCCTCCATCGCCGCAAACTTCATCGGCTGCTTGCGTGCAATGATACGGGCTGAGGTATCGCCTGTAAAGATCGTGGCCACAGAAGCGATCACACCAAAGACAGCAGCCACCACCGTGCTTCGCTTTGCAAAAAGAATGTGTCTTCCCCTGAGCAGGAACCAGGCGCTGATCGCGATCACGAAGATAGCCGCCAGCAGGAAGCTGGAGGTGATCGTGTGCAAAAACTTGTTCACGGCCGTCTCGGAGAAGATCACCTCCCAGAAGCTGGTCATCTCATTCCTCGCGGTAAGCGGATTGAATCTCGTCCCCACCGGGTCCTGCATCCAGGCGTTGGCCACCAGGATCCAGACTGCAGAGAGACTGGCACCAAAGGCCACCAGCCAGGTACTGAGCAGGTGAAAGCGCTTGCTCACCTTGTTCCAGCCGAAGAACATCACGGCAATAAAGGTCGACTCCAGGAAAAAGGCCATGATCCCCTCAATGGCCAGGGGCGCAC
>CAYOVC010000126.1:0-7540 GCA_964407305.1 uncultured Bacteroidaceae bacterium
GAACGCCCTGCTCAGCAACGGTCCGGTCTTCGGAGGGCCGCTCAGCTGAGGCGGATCGCCCGGGTACGGATGCAGCTGCTTCAGGCATTGCATCTGCAGGCAGGCTTGCTGTGGGAGTGGCTGCTACAGGCAACGCTGCTTCAGGCAATGCTGCTTCAGGCAATGCTGCTTCAGGCAATGCTGCTTCAGGCAACGCTGCTACTGGCAACGCTGCTGCAGGCAACGACGCTGCGGCTTTTCCAAAAACCGCTCCCGCGAAAAGCAGAACAAGTATGACTTTATTTACCGACAAATGCATAGGCGTCATCTCTTCGAAATACGAAGCTAATCATTTTTATTTTTTCGTACGATCAATTGAACGTCAATTACCATCCATTTACCATCATTTTCCTATCAATTTCCCGTCAATTGAACGTCAATTTTCTATCATTTTACCGTCAATTGAACGTCAATTACCATCCATTTACCATCATTTTTCGATCAATTTTCCAAATCTCCTTCATCAAATGCTACCCTGCAATCACCACCGGACCGCCTCATAAATTACCAGCATCTGCCAACCACCTGACTTTATCATACGATCCGGACCAACCTCATCTGCTCTCTATCTCCTCCTTCCATTCATCCCAACGATATAGTTGTACCGGCTGATCACGATCAGCGCGATCCCGGTAATCACCATTCCCGTTACCGAGAGCAGATCGGGCGATTCATCCGGCAGGATCGCCCAGGCGAGCAGTGCGCCAGCCACCGGGATCAGAAACTTCCAGAGGTTCAGGTCCGACACAACCACGCCGGGCCGCTTCAGCAGGATGGTCCAGAGCGAGATCGCCACGGCGGAAAGCATGCTGAGCCAGCCGAGCGAGAGGTAGTAGGGCAGCGGCTTGGGCGACAGGTCGAGTCCCTCGACAGGGATCGAAAACAGAAACAGTGCGAATCCGCCGAAAACCATCGACGCGGAGCTGAGCACCAGCGGCGGGATCCGCCTCTTCTCCAGCGCGATGATCACGTTGGTGACCCCCGAAACAATATTGTTGCCCAGCAGAATCAGTACCCCGAGCAGCCTGAGCGCCCCGCCGGCATCGCTGTTCCGGCCGATACTCACCAGTACGATCCCCGTAAAACCAAACAGGATGATCCCCGTCTTTTTCAGCCCGAGCTGGTCGCCCGGCATAAAAAAGTGCGCCACGATCGCAATGAAGAGTGGTCCGGAGCCGATCACGATCGCTCCGACCGAGCCGGGTACCATATTGATGCCTGTATAGAACAGCGCGTACTGCAGGAAGGTCTGCAGCATCCCCAAAAACAGGATGAACCGTATATTCTCCCGCAGCACCCGCATGAACGCCGGGTTGTAGTAGACCGCCACCGGCAGCACCAGCAATCCGGAGATAAAAAACCGGATTCCCGCGAACTGCAGCGGCGTCGTGTAGGGGAGTCCCAGCTTGATCCCGACAAAGGCCGATGACCAGAGCAGGCAGGCCAGGATCGCCTGCAGCGTAACCTTCAGCTTCGATGCCTGTTCAGCCATGGCTGTCCTCCCGACTATTTACTGTCGATCGCTCCATTTTATTCGCAGCTCCCACGGTCCGGCACTCCTCCATCGCAACATCCAACCAGCCACCCTCACTACCTTGCCTTCACCCTGTAATGATCCCCCTTCACAACCGGCCTGATAAAATATCCGAACTGCATCGATTGCGCCGGGATGCTGTACTTCGCATGGGCCTTTGCCCCCCACGAGTTATCGCCGCCAACACCCATCTGACGCTGGTTCAGCGTGAGCACCACCTCGCCAATCTCCTTCGGATCCGACATATGCCTGATCCCGGGCGTCGTCCGCGAAAGCTGCTCAGGCATATAATGCAGCGCGCTGAACTCAAACTGCTGAAGCCCCTTCACCATGATCCCGTCGCCCGCTGCATCACACAGCACCAGCCACCGCACATCGGTCTTGTTCCCGTTCTCCTGCGGCGCCGGGTAGGGCACATACTGCTCCGCCACCGTACTCGTGTAATGTCCCACCAGCGCGGAGCTGTTCCGGTCGATATAGTTCTCATGCGGACCGCGCCCGTAATACGCCAGTTGCGTAAGCGTTTCCGGGAGGATCGCCTGCATGCCAAAGGCGGGTAACTCCGGATAGCCGGCATTTACCGGGTGAACGGAGAGGTCCTGCAGCACGCCCACATCACCGTTCCCGGAGAAGACGTAGGTGAGGATCACGCCCGATTTCTCATCTTCGTAGAGGAAGCGCGACTGGACGAAAAAGGTGAGGCTGTCGGGCGACCATGACATCTCGATCCGCTCGAGCTTATCGGGGTAATCCTTCCACATCACCAGCCGCTTTTCCATCTTGTTTCCAAAATCGTTATCGGTCGGTGCCCGCCAGAAATCGGGCCGCGGTCCCGCCACCAACATCTGCTTGCCGTTCACCTCCATCGAGCTGAGGTAACCCGTCAGCAGGTCGACCACATACTTCACCTTTCCTGCGGTGATGATCAGCTTCGTCTCTGTCTCCTCGTACGACGGAACCTTTTGACTTGCAGCCATCCAGTTCGCCACCATCTCGTCGACACCGCGCGGCTGACCGATCTGGAACTGCTCAAAGGCAATCAGGTGTCCGGCGGGAACAACACCCTCTTCACGACCGGTATACACCCTGAAATTGATAAAATACTCGGTATTCCGTTTCACGAGGTCGCGCGACAGGTCCAGGTCGAAGTCATGCGACCGCCCCGGCAAGAGTCCTGACACCTCGATCACACCCTTCTCACTGATCTTCCCCTCTTCCAAAACTTCCCACCTGACCTCCACATCATTCAGCACCTTAAAGTCATACTTGTTCGTTATCCTGATCCGGTGCGTATGAAACGGCACCGGCTCGATACCTACATACTGGTACACCTTTTTCACCTCTTCAAGTCCGGGCTGCACCGTGCGATCGGGAAACACCAGTCCGTTCATACAGAAATTCCCGTCCGACGGCACATCCTCCGGTCCGAAGTCACCTCCATAGGCCCAGTAAAACCGGCCATCATCCTTCTGCGCCGCCATCCCCTGGTCGACCCAGTCCCAGATAAATCCGCCCTGCAGCTGGTCATGCTCCTCGATCAGGTCCCAGTAATCCTGCAGGTTCCCTGTACTGTTCCCCATTGAGTGTGCATACTCACACTGTATCAGCGGCTTGTTCTGCAACGCCTGTGCATACCGTACCATATCGGGGATCCGCATGTACATCGGACAGAAGATATCGGTGTTACCGTCGCGCTTCGCCCGCTCATACTGAACGGGGCGCGTCTGATCCTTCGCCTTGATCCACTCGTAGGTAGCGTCGAAGCAGACACCGTCGCCCGCCTCGTTGCCGAGCGACCAGATAATGATCGACGGGTGGTTCTTGTCGCGCTCCACCATCCGGATGGTCCGGTCGAGGTGTGATTTCAAAAATACCGGGTCGTTCCCGAGCGTCCTGTCGGGATCATACCCCATGCCGTGTGTCTCAATGTTCGCCTCATCGACCACGTACAGGCCATACTCATCGCACAGCTCATACCAATACGGATCGTTCGGGTAGTGCGAGGTCCGCACAGCGTTGATATTATATTGCTTCATCAGGGTGATATCCTCCAGCATTGACGCACGGCTCACATAGTGTCCCGTCACGGGATCGTGCTCATGCCTGTTCACACCTTTCAGCAGCACCGGTTTTCCATTGATCAGCAGCTGACCGTTTTTGATCTCCGACGTTCTGAAGCCGATCCGCGAAGTAACCACCTCGATCAGGCGGTCCTCTTCATCGTACAGCTCCAGCAACATCCTGTATAGATTGGGTGTCTCCGCGCTCCACGGACGTATATTCCCTATCGTGGATGAAGTTTGCAGCGCCACGGTACCCTCCGGTCGCACGCGCGCCGGCAGGCGGTCCTCCCAAATGCTCTCCCCGCCCTCCTTTTCATAAAGCTTCACCAGCACCGTCGCCGTTCGCTCGCGCTCCCCGGCGTTCTCCACCTTCATATCCAGTTCGAACAGTCCGTCGCGGTAATCGAACAGCAGCTGCGACCGGGCGAAGAAATCGGCGATACGCAGCTCAGGCCGCGCCTCGAGGTATACATCGCGCTCTATTCCGCTCACCCTCCAGAAGTCCTGGCACTCGAGCCATGAGCCATCCGACCAGCGGTACACCTCCACGGCGACAATATTTTTTCCAGGCACAACAAACGGCGTGATATCGAACCCGGCGGGTGTTTTACTGCCCTGACTGTACCCCACCTTTTCGCCGTTGATCCAGAGGTAGAAGGCCGATTTCACCGCACCGAAATGAATAAAAACCTGCTTATCGGTCCACCCTTGCGGCAGCGTGAACTCCCTCCTGTAACTGCCAACCGGGTTATGGTCAGTCGGCACATCGGGCGGCTGCGGATCGGTGGTCCACTCGTAGGGAATATTCACGTAGATCGGCACGCCGAACCCCTGGAACTCCCAGTTCCCCGGCACCGTGATATCGTGCCAGCGGCGGTCGCGGTATTTCACCCGGTAAAAGTCTTCCGGGCGGTCGGCAGGGCGTTCAGTATACATAAATTTCCACGTACCATTGAGGGAGAGGAAGTTGGCTGAGCGCTCCTTTGCACCGGTCATGGCCAGCTCGGGACTCTCGAACGAGAACATGGTGGCGCGTGGCAGTTCGCGGTTGATCTGCACGATTTCGGGATTTTGCCATGCGGGCAGCTGCTGTGCATGCAGACCACAGAAGAGCAGCAGGATGGTTAACAAAGCGATCGGACGATTAAGTTTCATGCTCGTGTGTTTTTAGGATATGTTCATATAAAAAATCATTGCAATGCTGTAACTGTTTGTTCAACAATCTCCTCCATCTCCTCCTGCCGGTCGAGCATTCGCTGCATCATGGTAAACTGTGCCAGGGTCCTCCTGTAGTTATCCTCCTCACCTTCGGTTTTGTAGTATACATCAATCATCCTATTGCCACAGTGGTGCAGGGTAAAGACCTTTATCTACCAGCTTTTCTATCATGGAGAGCACATGCGGACGGTCCTCCTGGTAGGTGACGCCGAACCAGGATTCGGGTGTACCAAGTACACTGAAGGAGGCAGCGCCGCTCCTTATCAGCTGATCCGCCACATAGGGGATAAAGAACTCGGCCTTCTCGCTGTTGATGTTTTCGGTGATATAGTCGCGAAAAAGTTTTTCCAGGTGACCGAAGATATCGGGCGTGAAGCCAAACAGGTTCATGGAGACCATCTCGGAGGGTTCGAGGTCGTGCTCATTGCCATTCTCATCTTCGTACCAGATCCTCCCCCCACTGCTGAATATCTTTGTCCGCTCAACGATTGCAGTAAGGTATCCTTTCTTATCGGTCGCACATATCCCCCTGGCAACGGATCCATGCTCCGATACCGTTTTTGAAAGGGTATACCCCAACACGCAGTATTCACCGGGTTTGCTGTTCATCAGGAATTCGTGTACAATGCGGTATGACTCCCTTCCATAAAAATCATCGGCATTGATCACAGCAAATGGTTCGCGTACCGCATCCTTCGCCATCAATACAGCATGCGCCGTACCCCAGGGCTTCAAGCGGCTTTCAGGAACGGTGAACCCGTCGGGCACATTCTTCACATCCTGCAGCACATACTCCACCTGCAGGTCGGATGGGAAACGCTTGATATAGCTCTCATTGAACTCCTCCTCCATCCGGGGGGCGATCACGAACACCACCTTGCCAAAACCGGCTTTCAGGGCATCGTAAATGGAATAATCGGTGATTGTCTCTCCATACGGACCAAATTCATCGGTCTGCTTCTGTCCGCCATACCGGCTTCCCATGCCGGCCGCGAGAATCAATAGTGTAGGTTTCATCTTTGTAGATTCTTTTTTATTTGCCAGGTGAAACGTGCCGTAAGTTCATGTGGTTTGCTTCACCTTTAATCGCTTTTCAATACAAATGTACTTATTAATGGAGAAGATTTCTAGAAAAAGGGGGTCATTTGCATTTGTTAGAATGGTTTTAAATATGTACATGCTTTTATAATCCGCTTCGGTATGTTTAAAAAATTCCTACATTTACAATGTGCTGAAAATTCAGCCCTCTTTTATATCGCATCATAAAATTCTTTGAATACCACATCAAAATCAACTACTTATGAGCAACCAAACATTTAACAGACGTCAGTTTTTGGCAACAACCGGAATTGCCGCGGGATCGCTTTTTGCCGCGCCTGCACGCAATTTCACGGGAGGAAAGCGCCGCCTGGCCCTTGTAGGAACAGGTATCCGAGGCAACTCCTTCTGGGGGAAAAACATCATCGACAACTATTCCGATTTGGTCGAATTTGTCGGACTGTGTGATATCAACCCGGGGCGGCTGGCCTATGGGAAATCATATATCGGCGTTGATTGTCCGACCTTCACCGATTTTGATGAGATGATGAAGGTCACCCAACCCGACCTGTTGATGGTCACTACCGTCGACGCCAACCACCATGAGTTTATTATCAAGGGAATGGAGATGGGGTCGGATGTGCTTACGGAGAAACCGATGACCACCGACGAGATGAAATGCCAGGGGATCCTCGATGCAGAGCGGCGAACCGGACGGAAAGTGATCGTCGGGTTTAACTACCGTTGGTCCCCGCACTTTACAAAGCTGAAGGAGCTTCTTACAACGGAGCGGGTGGGAAAACTGACCTCGGTTGATTTCAACTGGTACCTCAACACCTATCACGGAGCTTCATATTTCAGGCGGTGGCACGGACTGCGTGACAAAGGCGGTACGTTGCTGGTGCACAAGTCGACCCACCACTTCGACCTGCTGAACTGGTTTATCGACAGTGATCCGGTTGAGGTGGTGGCACATGGCGAGCTGGAACACTACGGTCACAACAACGCGTTCAGATCGGAAAAATGCCGTGGTTGTCCGCACACTGACAAATGTAAATTCTATTTTGATATCACAAAAAGTGATAGGCTGATGCGGCTGTATGTCGACCATGAGCACCACGACGGGTACATCCGCGACCGCTGCCTGTGGAACAAGGATATCGACATCTACGACAAGATGGCGGTACAGATCAAGTATGCCAACGACGTACAGGTGAGCTATTCACTTACCACCTACTCGCCCTATGAGGGTTGGCGGATCGCGTTTAACGGTTTCGACGGAAGGATTGATTCATGGCAGTCTATCCCGTGGAGAAGAGAGGAGAAGGTGAACCAGGCTGAGCTGCACGCGCAGGAGATGTCGCAGGAGCAGAAAAAGGACTCCTTTAAGGATTACAATGAGATCATGGTAATGGATAACTTTGGCGACTATGAACTGGTGAAGGTTCCGCGTGCCGGAGGCGGTCATGGCGGTGGCGACAGGCGACTGCAGGACAGTGTTTTCAAATACAGGAATGCTTCGGATCCTTATCAGCATTCGGCCGGATCGCGCGATGGGGCGATGTCGGTGCTAATCGGTATTGCAGCCAGGAAGAGCATCGAGGAGAACAGGATTGTGCGGATCGAAGAGCTCACGGACCTGGAGCCC
>CAYOVC010000127.1:0-7537 GCA_964407305.1 uncultured Bacteroidaceae bacterium
TTCGGACGGCTCTTTACTTTTATCCGGAGCTTCTTCAACTCTTGTTGTGTAAGCATATTGAAGATGTGCGATTTGCTTACATTTCCAAGTTCCGGGTGACCATGATCGTCGTAAGTAAAATTGATTCCTGTGTCGATGATCTCCTGCTCACTCATAAAATGGAATACACCTTCACTGATGATAGCAACACCATAATCAATTCCCAAAATGCGCCGCTTCACCATGGAGGATATAACCAGGTTTGTGATTTTCTCAAAGTTGATCTTGGTTTTGTTGAACATCTCAGGGATAATGATCATCGGATAATGTGTTGCAGTTCCAATACCCATGGCCAGGTGACCGGCTTCGCGACCCATGGCTGATACCACAAACCAGTTCCCGCTTGTTCTCGCATCTTCATAGATTGTTGTGGCCAGCCTGACACCCTCCTCTTTGGCTGAATGGTAACCGAATGTCGGCGTACCCTCCGGAAGTGGCAAATCGTTGTCTATCGTCTTTGGAACATGAATATTTTTCACATCCAGTTTCTGATCAGCAAGAAATTTTGTCAACCGGTTGGCAGTCGATGCCGTATCATCTCCCCCGATTGTAACAAGAAGCCTTACATTGTATTTTTTGAAAAAGTCAACACTGAATTCATCATCCCTGGGTTTGTACCTGCTCATTTTTAATGCGGAGCCTCCCCTGCTGTAGATTTGATCAGCATATTCAAAATCGAGGTATTCAAATGCAGGTTCGTCGGCAAAAAGACTCTTATAACCACCATTGAGCCCGATAACATTAAAACCATTATTGATAAATATTTTCGTTACAGCACTAATCACCGTATTGATGCCCGGTGCGGGACCCCCTGCACACAAAATTGCAACAGCTTCTTTCATTTTCAACTTTTTAAATTTTAATTATACAATTGATTTTATGCCGATGTTCATTTATTATTTTCCACCACATCAGGCTAAAACCGGTCAAGTTCAGACCATTAATTTTTGAAATGGCAAAAGTAGTCAATTTTGGATGAAAACTGCTGTAGAACAGGTCTAAATTAATCTTCCATTATAAATGTTAAAAGATGTCTGCCACCCCTCATATATCTGCGGAACATGCCGCAACTGCTTTGACTGTAAAATCCCCGGCATTCAACAATGAAGTTTCAACGGCAAAAAATTAAAAGAACCATACAATATTTGAAAAAAATCGGTATTTTTGCAACTCATTTGCAAATAACAGTAATGAATCCGGGTAATGTTTTACATAAGAATGGGTTGAGCAAAACACGCAGCAGGATAAATATTCTGAATCTTCTGCATCGTGCGGAAGCGCCGCTCTCAGGAAAAGAGATCTGCTCAAGATTAATAGAAAAATGTGATAAATCAACCGTTTACAGAACTTTAAGCTCCATGTTCGAAAAAAAAATCATCCAGCGGGTGATTATTGATCATGAGGTAAAATATGCCTTGAAGGAGGCTGGAATTGCGGGTTTCGGACACGAAAGTGATCATCTGCATTTTAAATGTTCAGTGTGTGAGAAGCTCTTTTGCCTGACAGAAATCGAAGTACAGGATTATATCCTTCCGGAAGGCTTTATCAAAGAAGAGAATCAGTTCCTTATCATCGGTAAATGCAACCAATGTCGGTAACTCAAAAAAAATATAGTGCACCTGTCAGAAAAGGAGATAACACTGTTATCTGGTGGATTGGAAAGGGATTGTCATTTATGCTGATTATTCCTGTAAAGCTTTACCAATGGCTGATATCTCCATTATTGCCGGGGTCATGCCGGTATGTTCCGACCTGCTCTGAATATGCCATTGAGGCATTGCGAACACATGGTCCGCTAAAAGGGCTGATATTGGGTACTAAAAGGATCTTCAGCTGTCATCCATGGGGCGGTCACGGTTTTGATCCTGTACCACCAAAGGGTACTCCTCTGCTTACATTCAAAAAATACAAATCCAACAACCATGATAAGGAGAATTAGTCAATTAATCATTATTGCTGCTCTTGCAAGCGGATGCGTTAACACAGGCGCCCGGAACGAAAAAGAGAGGATTGCCGTCAGCATTCTGCCACAGGAATATTTTGTTTCAAAAATTGCAGGGGACCTTTTTGAGATCAATGTACTCATACCCCCGGGGGCGAGCCCTGCCACCTATGAGCCGACTCCTTCCCAACTGGCATCACTTTCGAAAACCGATCTTTACATGAAACTGGGTCACACAGGTTTTGAGATGGCCTGGATGAAGAAACTTGCATCTGCCAATGAACAGATGAAAATTATCGATGTATCTGAAGGTGTCGATCTGATCATCGAAGATGTACTGCACGAACACACCCACGATCATGATCATCATCACGGAGGCGTCGATCCCCATATCTGGTTGTCACCCAAAAATGTGACATTCATTGCAATGAATATCAGCCGGGCCCTTACAACGTATTACCCGGAACATAAGGACGCTTTTAGCTCCAACCTTGAGATTTTTCTTGATGAACTCGACACCCTCGACCGTTACATTTCAAAAGAACTGTCAGACCTCACGTCAAAAAGCTTTTTAATCTATCATCCCTCTCTCTCATACTTTGCAAGAGATTATAATCTGGAACAATACCCGATGGAACTTGGAGGGAAAACACCATCTGCTTCCCACATGAAAAAGCTGATTGATACAGCAATTGAAAAAGAGATCCGTGTTATATTTTTACAAATGCAATTCGATGAGAGGAGCGCAGAGGTACTTTCGAGAGAGACCGGAGCTGAAATCATACAAATTAATCCATTGGATATTGAATGGTTTGATCAGATGCTTTTCATTACGAAGAAACTGAAAGAGAACCTACAATGAAACAGGCACTAGTATCCATGAACGACATCACTGCAGGCTATCCTGGAAACCTTGTCCTGAAGGATGTAACGCTTAGCATCGAACCCGGGGATTTTATGGGAATTATAGGTCCCAACGGAGGTGGGAAGACTACACTTTTGAAAATCATTCTCGGACTGCTAAAACCCATCAGAGGAACAATAAAACGCAACATTGGAAAACATGATATAGGTTATCTTCCGCAAGTTAGTCAGTTTGACGACCAGTTTCCTATCACCGTAGAGAATGTTGTGCTCTCGGGACTTTCCACGGGAATGAATGTCCGCAGAAAGAAAAATCCTGAATCAATTCAAAAAGTCATTACCGTTCTTGATTCTGTCGGTATTTCAGGACTCAGTCATCGTCCGATAGGTGAATTGTCGGGAGGTGAACTGCAGCGCACCATGCTTGCACGTGCCATTGTATCAACTCCTGAACTACTGATTCTGGATGAGCCAAATACTTATGTTGACAACCGGTTCGAGCAGGAACTCTACAGAATCCTGGAGGAATTGAATAAAAAAATGGCCATATTGCTCGTATCCCATGATGTGGGAATGATCTCACCCTATATTAAATCCATTGCATGCGTCAATGGGTCATTGCATTACCACCCTTCAAATGAAATATCAAGCGAACAATTAAAGGTTTATAATTGTCCTGTCGAGCTCATTACACATGGCCCTGTTCCCCACAGGGTAATTGAGGAACATAAAATGTGATATGATGGAATTTATCCGGTTATTTGAATATGAATTTCTCAGGAATGCCTTCTCCGCTGCATTTCTCATGTCGGTAACATGCGGCTTGATCGGAACCTATATTGTTGCCAGGCGCATGGTTTTCATCAGCGGAGGAATTACCCATGCTTCTTTTGGAGGTGTCGGTATCAGCTATTTCTTCGGATGGCCACCAATGGCAGGCGCAGCTGTTTTCGCCCTGATCGCAGCCTTGATCACCGAAAACCTGACAAGAAAAAAACTGATCCGGAACGATTCCCTCATCGCTGTAATGTGGTCCCTCGGAATGGCCATTGGAATTATTTTTGTATACCTTACACCCGGTTATTCTCCCAATCTGATGAGCTTTCTGTTCGGCAGTATTATTACTGTAACCTCAACAGACCTCGTTCTGATGATTACCCTCACAGTTTTTGTGGGTATTATATTTATTCTGTTTTACCGGGTGATCCTGTTTGTCTCTTTCGATGAACAATTTGCCAGAACCCGTGGTATTCCTGTAATGTTAGTAAACTACATGCTAATCGTACTCGTTGCATTAACTATTGTACTGAGTATCCGCGTTGCAGGAATTATCCTGGTCCTGAGCCTGCTGACGATCCCACAGAATACAGCCAATCTTTTTACAAACAGTTTTGGACGGATCCTCTTCTGGTCAGTCGTCATCGGCTTTATAGGTGCAATTTCAGGCCTGATTGCCTCCTACTACCTGAACATCCCCTCAGGAGCTACCATCATATTTAGCCTGGTCTTAATCTATTTAATTTGTCGCTCCGTGAAATCCTTCAATAGCGTAAAAAAAGAAAACGCGTAATATTTTCCGGGCTTGATAAGAACCGGGCTTGCGAGCTCATCAAATATAAAGTTTCAGGAGCAGGGAAAACCAAAAGCAGGCACAGCTTGAAGGGATTGATTATTTTAATTATTTTCGTGTCGACTAAACACAACATAATGAAACAACGGAAAATTATTGAAAAAGCCTGGGAAAACAGGGAAATGCTTAAAGATATCAGTGTTCAGGATACCATTGGAGAAGTGATAGAGATGCTTGATAACGGGAAACTCAGGGTAGCTGAAAAAGTTGGCGATCAATGGCAGGTAAACGACTGGGTAAAGAAAGCAGTCATTCTATACTTTCCGGTGCGAAAAATGGAAACCATTGAAGTGCCACCGTTCGAGTTTCATGATAAAATCCCCCTGAAAAACGGTTACATGGAGAAGGGCATACGTGTTGTACCCCATGCAATAGCAAGATACGGATCTTATATTGCTTCGGGTGTGATCATGATGCCCTCATATGTTAATATCGGTGCATATGTTGAATCGGGTACAATGGTTGATACATGGGCAACAGTCGGATCATGCGCACAGATAGGCAGGAACGTACACCTGAGCGGAGGTGTTGGTGTAGGAGGAGTGCTTGAGCCTGTCCAGGCAGCCCCTGTAATCATTGAGAACGATTGCTTTATTGGCTCTCGCAGCATTGTTGTTGAAGGCGTAAAAATTGAAAGTGAGGCCGTCCTTGGAGCCAACGTTGTTATCACCCAATCGACACGTATCATTGATGTATCGGGCAAAGAACCGGTAGAATACAGGGGCACTGTCCCTGCCCGTTCAGTGGTTATACCGGGTTCATACACCAAAAAATTCCCTGCCGGTAATTACCAGGTAGCATGTGCGCTCATTGTCGGAAAGCGTAAACCCTCCACCGACCTGAAGACTTCGCTGAATGATGCATTGCGCGAATATAACGTTGCAGTGTGATGCGTATCGGATTTGATGCAAAAAGAGCCTTCCACAACAATACCGGTTTGGGAAATTACAGCCGGGCAGTGATCAATGCACTCTGCCGCCTGTATCCAGAAAACAAGTACCTTCTTTATACGCCTGCATCCCCGGGTAAAAACAGCATCTATACTTATCCTGATAATGCTGACATTGAACTCCCTGCGGCCGAGTGGCTTGGTCCGCTAAAATCCTTCTGGCGCACATACGGATTGGCAAGAAGACTGGAAAAAGATCATGTGGCTGTTTTTCACGGACTCTCGAATGAGATCCCATCCGGAATTCATAGAACGAGTGTTAAAAGTGTTGTAACCATTCACGATCTTATCTTCATGCGGCTACCGCATTTATACCGTCCGGCAGACAGGTTCATTTATAAGAAAAAAGTACATTACGCAGTGAAATCGGCAGACAGGATCATTGCAATCAGCAGGCAAACCAAAAATGACCTGGTGGAACTTTTTGAGGCAGATGAGCGTAAGATCAGGATCATCTACCAGGGATGCAACCCCTGGTTTTATGATAAAGTAACAGAAGAGAGGAAGAGGGAGATCCGCAAAAAATACAAGCTTCCATCGGAATACCTTCTTTATATCGGCACCATTGAGGAGAGAAAGGACCTTCTTACAATTATCCGTGCAATCAACGAAAACCGCATTAATATACCCCTTGTGGTTGCTGGGAAAAAAACAACATACTATTCCAGGGTAAAAAAATATATTGAAGAACACCGCGTAGATCATGTTCATTTTTACCACCACATCGAAAACAAAGATCTGCCATCAATCTACCAGCAGGCTGAGGCCTTTATCTATCCCAGTCACTATGAGGGTTTTGGCATACCGGTACTGGAAGCATTGAATTCAAAGATACCTGTAATCACGACCCGGGGCGGCTGCCTCGAGGAGACCGCCGGAAATGGCGGATTATTCATTGATCCGGGTAATGCAGAGCAGATGGCGGATGCGATCAGGAGGGTAACTGAAAACCGGAGTTTACGCCAGGAGCTTATATTGGAAGGTGGAAAACATGCACTTCGTTTCAGGGAGGAGAAAAATATCCCTGCACTCATTGATCTTTATAAAGAATGCCTGCTATGATTGATGATATACAAGCAGCACTGCGGGTGCTGAGAAATGGTGGAACCATTGTTTATCCAACGGATACCATTTGGGGAATCGGCTGTGATGCAACAAATAAAAGTGCTGTTTCTAAAATTTATGAAATAAAGGAGCGCAGCGATGAAAAGAGTATGCTGGTACTTCTGCACTCAGAAAACCTTCTTCCGTCTTATGTACGGGAAGTCCCTGAAGTGGCATGGCAACTGATCGAAGTTTCCGTGAATCCGATTACCATCATCTACCCCGGGGCCAAAAATCTTGCAGAGAATCTTACCGGCCCCGACAGGACCATCGGTATACGGTTAACCGAGGATCCTTTCTGTTCAAAGCTTATCGAATTATTCAGAAAACCAATTGTATCAACATCAGCCAATATATCCGGCAAACCATCTCCATCAATCTTCAATGAAATCGAGGAGGCTATTCTGAATAAAGTAGATTATGTCGTTCAATGGCGACAGGAAGATGTTTCCAGGAGCAAAGCATCTTCAATCATAAAGCTGGGGACAGGCGGGGAGATCGAAATAATCAGAAAATAATTAAGCCCTCCGGAAAATCCGCCTTGATAGTCTTTCCGGAAGTATCCACCGATAATATGTAATCAGCCCTGACGGGAAGCATCACCTCCCGACCCTGTCGCTCCAGGAGCAGGATGGGATTACCCGGATAATCAAAAAAGTCCTTTACATGATAATGTTCCCCGGTGGCAATATCGGTAACAATGAAACCGATATATTCCTGCGGTCTGAAATCTGCAGTCCGAACGTCTGCCTGAAGATCGGGTTGATCGAATACGTCACAGCCCACATACCTGCGCGCCTCATCTTCCGAGTCAATAAATTCCAATTGAATAATACATTTATCAACTGGAGGGTCATGGGAAATCTCTTTAATAAAAAAAGGGATCCGTTGTCCTGATTGCTCAATAAACAACGTCATCCCTTCTTGCAGTTCCCTGAGAATCTCAGGTTTTCCCTTCATAAGCAGCTCTCCTTTAAAACCGTGCGGTTTAATCAGGGTTCCTGTATGG
>CAYOVC010000128.1:0-1646 GCA_964407305.1 uncultured Bacteroidaceae bacterium
TTAAACCCTTAACTTGGATATATCCTGGAACGTTTCGGTTTTGTATTCTCCTGCATTGAGCTTCGCGGCACACTCCTTGAACGCTGCGATGGTTTCCTGAACATCATCAAGGGTATGCATTGCAGTGGGAATCAGTCTGAGCAGGATATCTCCCTTCGGAATCACCGGGTAGATCACCATCGAGCAGAAGATGCTGTAATTTTCTCTCAGGTCGAGGATCAGGTTGGTGGCCTCCACCAGTCCGCCATGCATGTACACGGGGGTGACAGGAGATTCGGTTTTTCCAATATCAAATCCGTTTTCTTTCAGACCATTCTGAAGCACATTAACAACCTCCCATAGTTTGGATCTGAGTTCCGGCTTTGTTTTCAGCATCTCCAGCCTCTTCAGGGCACCGATCACCATCGGCATCGGAAGCGACTTGGCATAGATTTGTGACCTCATATTGTAGGCCAGGAAATCAACCACCTCTTTGTCACTTGCCACGAATCCGCCGATCCCGGCCATTGACTTGGCAAATGTCGAAAAATAGACGTCGATCTTATCCTGAACGCCATAATGTTCACCGGTACCCATCCCTGTGGCACCCATCGTACCAAATCCATGCGCATCGTCAACCAGCAACCTGAAGCTGAACTTCTCCTTCAAGGCGGCAATGGCCTTCAGGTTCCCAAGGTCGCCCGCCATACCAAAAACACCTTCGGTAATAACCAGTACACCTCCGCCCTGTAGCTCGGCACGTTTGGTGGCCCGCTCAAGCTGCTTTTGCAGGTTTTCCATGTTGTTGTGCGGGAAAACAAAACGTTTTGCCAGCGACATCCTCATCCCGTCAAGAATACAGGCATGCGATTCAGAGTCGTAAACGATCACATCATTTCTTGTAGTCAATGCATCAACAATCGATGCCATGCCCTGGTAGCCATAGTTCAGCAGGTAGGAAGCCTCCTTCTGAACAAATGTTGCCAGTGCCTTTTCCAGTTCTTCATGTTTTCTTGTCTGCCCCGACATCATCCTTGCACCCATCGGATATGCCATCCCATACTCCACTGCCGCATCGGCATCGGCCTTGCGCACTTCAGGGTGGTTCCCCAGTCCGAGATAGTTGTTCAGGCTCCATGTTAACACCTCTTTACCACGAAATTTCATATGTGATGAGATCTCGCCCTCCAGCTTGGGAAATGCGAAATAACCATGTCCGGCCTTCTGATATTGCCCAATCGGGCCCCTGTCGGTAGTAATCCTTTCAAAAATATCCACTGCACTTATTGTTTTAATTAATAATGGGGACAAATTTACTGTTTTTTACAATGTTGGCAAATTTCCGCTAAATAAACAGTTTGGCGTAAAATTTGATTAAGAATTCTTCGTTATAGGTTTTAATTGAGGATCACCCATCTCTTGATGTGGGCCCAGGCTACTACCGGTAAAGATTTGTGTTCCGGCATTACAGGTTCGCGATCCAGCGTTAAAGCTGTGCGATCCGACGATACAGGTTCGCGATCCGGCGTTGCCGCAGGCAGTTTTTCTGAACTGTTCAGTACATTGGAATCAGGGCAGGCGTGCCTCTTGGGAACAGGGTAAATTGCGGTGATCATTGTTTATCAGCCTGATTTTGTAAATAATGAGGGCATTTATATGTTCATTTC
>CAYOVC010000128.1:1746-7530 GCA_964407305.1 uncultured Bacteroidaceae bacterium
TCATTGTTTATCAGCCTGATTTTGTAAATAATGAGGGCATTTATATGTTCATTTCATTCATTTATTGTATTTTTGCGCCATGTTGAAATTTGGGTATCATAAAGTTGGTTGGATGTTGCTTGCACTGTTGATGATTGCAGGGTGCGGTGAGTATGAGAAGATATTGAAAAGCAGGGATTACCCGGTTAAGTTCGAAAAGGCAATGGAGTATTATGAGGCTGGAGAATATGTGAAATCGGCCACCCTCTTCGATCAGGTTGCCAATATCTACCGGGGAACCACCAAGGCAGATACCGTAAAATTTTACCAGGCAATGAGTTACTATGGTCAGCGTGACTATATCCTTGCGGGACATTATTTCAATGAGCTGGCCACGACCTATACCAACAGTGATTATCTGGAGGAGAGCGAGTTCATGACCGCCTACTGCTTCTATAAGATGTCGCCCCGTCCGTCGCTCGACCAGGAATCAACGTTTCAGGCGATCAATGCCCTGAAAATGTATATTGTGAGGTACCCGACCTCCTCCCGTGTGGACGAATGCCGGAAGCTGATTGCCGAACTCAGTGACAAGATCGTGGAGAAGTCATATAACAGTGCAAAGCTTTACTACGACCTGGGTTATTACAAGTCGGCCGTGATTGCATTGCGAAACAGCCTGTCGGCATATCCTGAAACCGGGTACAGGGAGGAGATGATGTTCCTGATCCTCCGGTCGTCCTACCTGCTGGCAGACAACAGTGTGGAGAGCAAGAAGAAGGAGCGAATGCAGGCAACCGCAGACGAATACCTCTCTTTTAAATCAGAATTTCCCGAGAGCAAATATACAAAGGATGCTGAGAAAATATTTTCCAGCATTCAGGATAACTTAGATATGAATATTACAGATAATTAATATGGATTACAAGAAGACAAAAGCACCTCTCACAACGGTAACGAGGGACCTTGATGCGAACGACAGCAAAACAGGCAATATTTACGAGTCGGTGATGGTGGTTTCCAAAAGGGCCAACCAGATCAGCGTGGAGATGAAACAGGAGCTGAACCAGAAACTTGAGGAGTTCGCCTCCTATACAGACAACCTTGAAGAGGTTTTTGAAAATCCGGAGCAAATTGAGATTAGCAAGTATTTTGAACGTTTGCCGAAGCCCAGCCTTATCGCTTTGCAAGAGCTGGATGAGGACAATATTTATCACAGGATCAACGAAGATATTGAGCAGGCAGAATAAAAACCGCCTATGATGCTTTCCGGTAAAAAGATCATTCTTTCAGTCACAGGCGGCATTGCTGCCTACAAATCAGTAACACTGCTCCGCCTCCTGGTAAAGGAGGGTGCCGATGTGCAGGTGCTGATGACCCCCATGGCCAAAGAATTTATTTCGCCGGTTACCTTCTCTGCACTGTCAGGAAAAACGGTTTTTTCCGATTTTTTCGATACTTCTGGCGGTGACTGGAACAGTCATGTGGAGCTCGGGGTGAACGCGGATCTGATGGTTATCGCTCCTGCCACCGCTACTACCATGGGTAAAATGGCCAACGGCATTGCCGACAACCTGGTTGTTGCAACCTATATTTCAGCACGCTGTCCGGTCATTGTGGCTCCGGCCATGGATATGGATATGTATGCACACCCATCCACTCATCGCAACCTGGAAATCCTGGAGTCCTACGGAAACATGATCATTCAGCCGGCAGAGGGCGAGTTGGCCAGCGGACTCTCCGGTAAGGGAAGGATGCAGGAGCCTGAGGTGATTATGCAAACGATCCAAAACCTTCAGTCAGGCGAAAAAAAAAAGTCCTGAATAAAAAGGTACTGATTACCGCCGGTCCTACACACGAAGCGATCGACCCCGTCCGTTTTATAGGAAACCACTCCTCAGGGAGAATGGGTTTTGCCATTGCCGATGCCTTTGCAGCGGAGGGGGCCGATGTAACGGTGGTTGCCGGACCAACTGCCCTGGAGCCGGGCAACAGAGGTGTGGAGGTTGTAAGGGTTACCTCAGCCGCAGAAATGTTTAACGCCTGCCGGGAACGGGTCGATGCAACCGATATTGCAGTTTTTTCTGCTGCAGTTGCCGATTTTACCCCCGATATTTCCGCTCCTCGGAAGATTAAGAGAGGGGAGGATGAACTGGCGATCCGGCTGAAGCCTACCGTTGATATTGCAGCGGCGCTTGGGAAGACGAAGAGGAGGGATCAGTTTTTTATCGGGTTTGCACTGGAGACGAACGATGCACTGAAGAATGCTGTCGGAAAGCTGGAGCGAAAAAACCTGGACCTGATCGTGCTGAATACGCTGGAGGATGCCGGGGCCGGATTTGGCACGGAGACGAACAAAATAACGTTGATTGATACGTCGGGGAATATTGATACATTTGGGTTAAAACTCAAAAATGAAGTTGCCCGCGATATTGTTGAAAGGACCATAAAAATGTTGAGCGATGCGTAGAATTATAGCGGTACTGTTATTTATTACAGTTTCATATGGTGCCATTGCACAGGAGCTTAAATGCAACGTGCAGGTCATTCACCAGAAGGTGGAGGGATCGAATAAGCAGGTTTTTGAGACCATGCAGAATGCCATTTTTGAGTTTATGAACAACAGGGTCTGGACCAACCATGTCTACACTTTGGAGGAGCGGATCGAATGCAAGCTGATGTTTAATATCACCGAGCGGATCTCCGCCGATGAGTTCAGGGGAACACTGACGCTTCAGTCGAGCCGACCGGTCTTCAATACCAATTATTACACGCCGCTGTTGAACATCGTGGACAATGACATCCGGTTCCGGTATATTGAGTTTGAGCCGTTGGAGTTTGATCTGAATGCATACACATCGAACCTCACATCCATTCTGGCCTTTTACGCCTACATGATCCTTGCAGTGGACTATGACTCCTTCTCCCTTGAAGGGGGCACGCGCTTTTTTGAAAAAGCTGAAAAGGTTGTTATTAATGCGCAAAACTCGAATGAGACGGGATGGAAACCGGTGGACGATATGTCGCATAAAAACCGCTACTGGCTGGTGAAGGACTGGATGGACCGCGAATATGCACCGGTGCGGGAGTTCTACTATCGTTACCACAGGCACGGTCTGGATATGATGGAGTCGAAGGTGAACGAGGGCAGGGAGGAGATCGCCAGCTCACTGGAGTTGCTTCAGAAAGTATCTCGCGAACGCCCGGATCCCTATATGCATATCCTCCGCGTTGTTTTTGACGTTAAGGCCGATGAGATATCAAAGGTTTTTTCCGAATCCTTCCCGGAAGAGAAGAACAGGGTGTATGCGATGCTTGTTGAGATGGACCAGACAAATACCAACAAATATAAAACGATCCTGGAAGATAACAGCCAGGTTGATTTTTAATGATCAGCAATCTGAAGATCCGTAATTATGCCCTGATCGAAAACCTTGAGATCGGTTTTATTTCGGGTTACATCACGATCACCGGCGAGACGGGTGCCGGGAAATCGATCCTGATGGGTGCGCTCTCACTCATCCTCGGTCAGCGTGCCGACACCTCTGTGTTGCTTAAAAAGACCGAGAAATGCATCGTTGAGGGACAGTTTGCGATGGGGGAGCAGTATATCTCCTTTTTTAAGACGCACGACCTTGATTTTGACAGGGAGACACTGCTCAGGCGCGAGATCCTTCCCGGCGGGAAGTCCCGGGCGTTCATTAACGACACCCCGGTCGGATTGGCAGTACTGAAGGAGCTTGGCGATCAGCTGGTCGACATCCATTCACAGCACCAGAGCCTCCGTCTGAGTGATCACAGCTACCAGTTGAACGTGGTCGACCATGTGTCTGAAAACAGCAAGGATCTGAAAAGGTATGGTACACTCTATGGTGCCTGGCTCGAAAAGGGAGCAGCCCTGAAGCAACAGCGTGAGGAGATCGAAAAGATCAGTGGTGAACTGGATTTCTACCAGTACCAGTTCGACGAGTTGTCGAAGGCATCGCTGAAACCTTCTGAGCTGGAGGAGCTTGAGCAGGAGTCGGTGCAACTGGAGCATGCCGAGGAGATCAAGTTGTCGCTCACCGGGGCGGGAAGCGCACTTTCGGGTGAGGGACAGGCGCTCACGCTGGTGAACGAGGCAGCTGCGCTGCAGAAGAGAAGCGGACGGGTGCATCCGCCTTCAGCAGAATTTGCACGACGCCTCGAGTCGGCCTACATCGAATTAAAGGATGTCGCTGCAGAGATGGTGGCGATGGCCGAACGGACCGATTATGATCCGGAGAGACTGCAGCAGACCAGGGAGCGGATCGATCTGATATATAGTTTGATGCAGAAGCACCGGGTAAAGGAGGTGGATGAATTGATCGCATTGCAAAACCAGTTGGGAGAGAGGATTGATGCGATTACCTTCTCTGATGAAAAGTTAAAAAAGCTTGAGGCCGAGCTGGATGCACTGCGACAGGAGCTAAAGGCGCAGGCGGATGTTCTGCACTCTTCCCGGGTAAAGAGTGGCAGTTTTATTGAGAAGAGGGTTGCAGAACAGTTGAAGCAGCTGGGCATTCCCAACGCCACCTTCCTGGTGAAGGTGGATAAAACGGCAGAACCGGGACCCAACGGCATGAGCGATGTCAGGTTCCTCTTTTCCGCCAACAGGCAGTCACCCCCCGAAGAGATCTCCCGGGTCGCCTCGGGTGGCGAGATTTCGCGGCTCATGCTCTCGATTAAAAGCCTGATGTCTGATTTCAAGGGACAGCCGACCCTCATTTTCGATGAGATCGACGCGGGTGTGAGCGGTGAGATCGCGGAGAAGATGGGCGCGATCATGAAGCGGATGTCGGGTGGGCGTCAGGTGATCGCCATTACCCACCTTCCGCAGGTCGCTTCACAGGGAAAGGAGCATTTCCTGGTCTACAAGGAGGATGAGGGGAACGCTACGGTAACGCAGATCAAAAAACTTTCGCCCGCTGAGCGGGTAACGGAAATTGCCAAACTGCTTTCAGGAGAAAAACTTACCGAGGCAGCTATTTCAAATGCAAGGGAGCTGTTAAAACGCTGAGCGGGGAAGAATTCCGGCCTGCTTTCGCACAAACGTGCAGCTGATTTGTTAAATCATTGCTACAACCAAATTCGTACACTATGACTTATAACCTGCTGAAAGGAAAAAAAGGGCTGATCTTTGGTGCCCTGAACGACAAGTCCATCGCCTGGAAAGTCGCTGAAAAGGCATTTGAAGAGGGTGCCGAATTCGTCCTCACCAATGCACCCATTGCCATGCGCATGGGAAGCATGAATGAGCTCGCTGAGAAGTGCAATGCGGAGATCATTCCAGCCGATGCAACGAACCTGGGCGACCTGGAGAACCTGGTGGATCAGTCGATGAAGAAACTGGGCGGAAAGCTCGATTTTGTGCTTCATTCCATCGGGATGTCGCCCAACGTCCGCAAAGGCATTGAATACGACGAACTGAAGTACGAGTACTACCACAAAACGCTCGATGTATCCGCCTTCTCACTGCACAAAGTTTTGAGTACTGCGCGGAAGAGGGATGCCCTCAGCGACTGGGCCTCCGTGGTGGCACTTACCTATGTGGCGGCACAGCGAACCTTTGTTGGTTACAACGACATGGCTGATGCCAAGGCGATCCTCGAGTCGATCGCCCGCAGTTTCGGGTATATCTACGGCAGGGAGAAGAAGATACGGATCAACACCATCTCACAGTCACCCACCCTCACCACAGCAGGGAGCGGTATTGCCGGTTTCGACAAGCTTGAGGATTTTGCCGACAGGATGTCGCCACTGGGGAACGCAACGGCAGAGGAGTGT
>CAYOVC010000129.1:0-7515 GCA_964407305.1 uncultured Bacteroidaceae bacterium
GGTCCGCTTTCCCGGTTAGCATGACGCTCACCCCGGAAAACCAGCATAGCCTGTTATACTATTCACTCGATGGTGCCGTTCCTGACTCCGGTATGCTTTACCAGGATCCGTTCACTGTGCAATCCCCTGCTACGCTTAGGGTAAGAGCCTGTCAGAGCGGACATGTCCCCGGCTACATCCATGCCCGCACCTTCTTCCCGGTCGGTGAATATGCGCTGCCTGTTCTATCGGTCTCCGGCAATGAAGAGGACTTTTTCGGACAGGAGGGCATCTATACAAACTATTCCAAAGCAGGCCCGCATTGGGAAAGGCCGGTCTCATTCTCGTACTATGATGGTGACAGGCACTTTTCGGAGATCGCAGGCATACGCATCCAGGGAGGGAACTCTGTCTGGATGGCGAAGAAATCATTCAGGCTTCATTTCAGGGGCGGGTATGGAAGCTCGAGGCTGCATGATACCCCCTTCGAAGATGGACCGGGCAGTTTTAAGAACCTCGTTTTGCGGGCGGGATACGATGACGATATCACCCAATACAGAGGAACCCTGCTGCGCGATCCCTTCAGCAGTGAACTATGGAAGATGACAGGAGCGCTGGCAACAGAGAGCACTTTCGGGGTATTGCTGCTGAACAATGCATATTGGGGGATCTATAATATAAGGGAGAGCATCAACAACTATTTTATAGAGGATAAAACAGGCGCCGAAGATTTTGATTTGATACGGTTTCAGAAGTGGGGTGCTGATCTTAAATACGGGACGATGGATGAATGGAACAGGCTGCTGCACTTTTTTGATACCACGGATTTTTCAAGGCCTGAGGCGTATGATGAGACAGCTGCAATGATGGATATGGGCTCCCTGCTGAACCTGCTTTCATTTGTACACTGCTCCCAGTTCAGGTCCTGGACCTGGGGAGCCTTTGCCATCAAACCTGCCGGCGGAAAATGGCACTGGACCATCTGGGACACCGACAGGTCCTATAACATGCTCACCTGGAACGGGTTTACCGAATATGCAAATACAAATGCGGAGAAGTGGCCCAATTTTATTCCGCAGCGGTTGCTACTGAATGAGCGGTTTAGAAACGAGCTGATCAACCGAACCTGCGATCTGCTGAATTCACTTTTCGTTCCGCAGAATGTTGTGGCAGTTTATGATTCATTGGTGAACCTGCTTACCCCCGAAATGGATGCCGAGTTTGCACGGTGGGAACCCGGGGAAAGGTCACGTTGGGATACGAACAATGAAAGTGTCAGGCACTTTCTCCGTGAAAGACCAAACTATCTCTATAACCAGATGAAGTCCTATTTCGCGCTGGAGGATACCAGCCGGCTCACGGTCCGCATCGCAGGCAACGGCAAGGTGAAGGTCAACTCACTGATAATCAGCAGTGACACCCCGACCGGAACTGGCGGACAATCTGCTTCCAACGGCCCGACCGGCAGTGATGGACAATCTGCTTCCGACGGCCCGACCGGCAGTGATGGACAATCTGCTTCCGACAGTCCGACAGGCAATGATGGACAATCTGCTTCCGACGGTCCGACCGGCAATGATGGCTGGACGGGTATATACATGGACGGTGTACCGGTGGTACTTGAGGCGTTGCCGGGAAACGGTGCTGCTTTTATTGGCTGGGAAGGGATCGGAGAGATTCCGCGTATCGAGGTGGACATCGCCGGGGGTACTGAAATTGTCGCCCTGTTCGATACCACCGCTTATACACAGCGAAAACCCCTGGTGATCAATGAGATCATGTACCATCCGTTGGATCCCGCCAGCTCGGAGTGGATCGAGCTTTACAATCCAAACAACTTTAGTATATCAATGGAAGGTTATATACTTACGGATGGCGGGTATGATCACCGGTTCATGTTCGGTTCATCTGCAGTGATTGGTCCTGAGGGTCTCCTGGTTGTTGCAGGTGATGAATGGCGTTTCAAAGAGGAATTTCACCATACCGTTCCTGTTACGGGTAGTTTTTACAGTGGGACAGGCGGGTTTAAGCTGAACAATGGCGGAGAGATGATCTTCCTGAAGGAGCCGGATGGTACAGTGGAAGATTATCTGTTTTATTCCGACAGAACTCCCTGGCCCGCGTTGGCCGACGGTGGTGGTCCCAGTCTGCAGTTGAAGGCACCTGGCCTGGACAACAGCGATCCCCGGAACTGGTTTGCCGATTCTGTAGGATTATACACACCGGGAGAGGAGAACAGGTTCGCAACAGGGGTTGACGATGCGGCCGGGGTTGATGGGCCCGAAGGAGTGCCTGCAGCTGCAGGACAGTTCGATGTGCTGTTCTATCCCAATCCGATGCAGCAAACCCTGTTTTTTACCGCCTCAACAGGGGTTGAAACGAACCTGGTGATCGGAATATATACACTATCCGGACAAAAGATCAGGGAGGTGGAACTGGGGGCTGTTCAGAACGGCGAACGTACCAGCTGGAAGCATGGCCTTACCCGTCCCGGAGCATATATCATCAGGGCAAAACCGGGTAACACTGCCCTGCCGGTCATATCGAAACTGATGATTTATTCTGAAAGATAGTCGTTGCACCTGTTATTCCCTCAAAATATGCGGTACCATTTGGGGAATAGACAGAACTGTTTACACAGTCAGCGAGCTGCATATTACATACCGCTTGCTGCACATTACACAGTCCGATAGCTGCAAAACGTCAGATCACCTCGATCTTGCCATGAAAAACTCCCCGTGCTGTACTTACGGTAACGAGGTAGAAGCCGGGCTGAACGCCTGAAAGATCGACCGCCAGCTGGCCCTCAGAAATATAGCCGGTATGTTGTATCATGATTTTCCCGGTGATATCCAGCAGGGTGAAAAGACAGGCACCGTTTACTGCATCGCTGAACTGAAGCATGCAGCGATCCATTGCAGGATTGGGATACTGTTTCATTGTAAGCCGGGCGTCATTCACTGTTTCTGTGACGGGTTCAAACCGGATCGTGTGCAGCAAACCGGCCTGTCCCGACCGGTCGATAAACCTGTAAACCAGTTCGGTCACAACACCGAGCGGTTCGGTAGGGGTAAAGGAAAAATCGCCCGGTTCGTAAAAGGTATTACCTGTTACCATGACGCCTCCGGTTGAAATCTGTCCCGGACCATGAAGCACGACCGCCTGCACAGCTGCCATCTCGTGTCCGTCGGAATCGAAATAGTATTCACCAGAGGAGTGCAGATCGATCAGCCCCCGTTCACCGTTGTTTAACAGCGTATCTTTTCCTTCAGGTGGATGGAAATGATAGATGTTGTCGTTTGGGATTCCGGGCGATCCGTAGATATTCTCACTGAGCTCCCAGTTGTGACCGTATGCGGGATCCTGGATGACCGCTTTCAGCTCCAGGCTAAACCCTTCTGCGGGCAGCACTGGCCATCCCCCGCTACCCATTAGCGCAATCTCCGTGTAAAGCATTCCTGATGCAGCATGCAATGTTAGTTGGGGTTCATCGGAAAAGCCCCGGGCCAGATCGCCGAATGCTGTGATATCGCCGGGAAACACAGCTGAAAAAGACTCCAGGTTTTCTGCAACGACAAACCTGGTGTCACCTGCGATGATCGTCCCCTCTTCGAAGGTGTGGAGCAGCTCACCGGCATGACCCGTGATCTGTGCACCGGTGAGGTCCAGCGAATCGTATCCGTAATAATAGAACTCAACCCAGTCGCCGCTGTCGAACTGATCCCTGTTATTGAAATAGAGCTCCGTTACCCGGATCGGAAAGGGCTCTTCAGCGGGCTCAAACAGTGCTGTGACCTCCACTGAGTCGGTCAGGAAAACCATTCCCGACTCATCCTCAGTGCCATTCAGGTAGATACCGGCAAGATTGAAACCGGAGGTGGGTAACGCGGCGATCTCATATTGCATTCCGGGGAAGAACAGCGCATCGAGTGAGGTATCGGTAAGGCTCTCCCCCTCCCACAATATGCTGCCCGCCCCTTCGGGCAGAACTTTCAACACAACCCTTACCGGCTCCTCAAGTTCAAACTGATCGCGCAGGTGGTTGAACAAATGAGCGGGTCGCTCCTGCAGATACTGGTCAATAACTTCGCACGCACCATTCCATTGATCCAGGTCCCTGTTCCACTTCGCGGCATGAACAACCATATCGTTCTGATAAATGGTTTGCATCTCTTCCAGCAAAGGAGCTGTTACAGGGTAGGAGAACGAACTGTTCAGCATGGTCGTGAATCGCTTGATAAAGCGCTCTTTGTAACTGCTGTTTTTTAGAAGGTTCCTGATCAGTATATTGTTGTATCCGTTGCTCCAGGCCCTGTCGGAAAACCCGAGCGACCAGCTGAGGGTGTTCCACGCCACATTGCCATAATCACAATATTTCAATCCCAGTCCATGGTCGGTGTCCCAGTAAATCCACTGCCACTTTCCATCCCCCGGTTTCCAGAATTTGATGTTGTTCGCAAGCCAGTCGTAGTTCCCTGCAAACACCTCGGTGATCCAGTAATCGGTAAAATTCTGCAGGTCCACCAGCTCCCCGATCGAGTTAAAATCGGCCTCAACAGACAGATCACCTTCCTTGTCAGCAAAATTCTGCAAACTGTGCCATTCGTCGTACGAACCAAAGATCGCATACTCATTCCTTGGATATCCAAACGCCCGTTCCAGCAGGTCGTATCCCCCTGTTAATCCGGTACGCGATTCGATATAAAACTGATCAATCCTCTCACGCATATTGAACAGGCCATAGTACTCCCCGTTCAAAAACACATTAACAGGCTGAGATGCAGACACCATGGCATTCCTGTTTGCATTGGCTGCGATCGCCTGTATCAGCGGATCGCGGAAGTGTGAACCGTCAGTCGATTTATTCACATTATCGTTCCCTGAATTCCTGAGGATCAAGCGCTTGAAAGATTCCGGAGCCTCCTCTTCAAAGAACGGGTGTTCGAACCAGCTGTTGCCATACCTCGACCTGGCATACAGTCTCATGGAAGGCGGATTGGTCGATTTAACGGCATGCAGCTGTATGCCGGATCCTGACGCAAACACTGTTTCCGACCCTGAGATAAACTCGAAATGTCCCGGTATCTCCCTGGTTCTCGAACGGGTGCTGATCAGTCCGCCTGTTCCATACAACAGGTCGGGTTCCGAGACAATAGAGAGCACCGGATTATCAAAAATATTGTCTTCAAAAAGGAATGAACGGGTGAGGACCGGACCGTTCAGATAATCTGTTTTAAACAAGCGGGCTCTTAAAATCGTTGTTTCACTGATCAGTACCGGTCCGCCGTAAAGCCTATCCTCTGCCGTGGGATCGCTGCAATCGAGGGTATAGCGGATCTCTGCACCGGCCACAGGGGCACTCAACGTTACCCACACCGGGGCGCTGCATGTACCACCGGGACGGTCGGCCAGGGGCGCCGGCAAAATGCCTGCACCCCCGTCACTGCCATTCGCTGTGCCGGGTGTCGGGTCATCAAAATAGTACCAGTCGGTTCCGGCATCTGGTGAACGGCCGTAGGAGATATTGGGTGACTGAAAAGGTGTGATAACATAGTCTATCAGGTCGGCATACTGATCATAGATTCCAAGGAATTCACCCTCCCCTGAGAGTTTGAAGGCTGCATGGTTATATCCTTGCTCAGGTTCCTCGTCGGCCCAGATAACCATGTATTCGCCAGGATCGAGGTAGAGGTTTTCTGTCGTATCGATCCGCCACTTATACGGTTCAACAGGATTGTCGGTAAACCAGAGTCCATTGAGAAGGATGGGGATATCGCCATAATTGTATATCTCGAACCAGTCGTCATCGTCGCCCGCATTATCATAATACAGGTCGGAGTTCTGCGCCAGGATTTCGTTAATCACTATGGTGATGATAGTATCGACCGTGTTTTCGTAGGTATATTCATGAAGATGCTCAGTGGTTGATTTCAGAAAAACCTGGTTGTAAGGGATCGTATCGGTCAGATGTTGAGCCTGACCGGTAATAAACGGGAGGAGGGTCAGAAACAGTATAAGGATGCGATGCGACATGATAATACGAAGATACAAAAAAGTATATTATAATGTCCCCGGCAGGGTTGGTTATGCTTCTTTCGGCAGATCCATAAATCCAACGGAGAGAATGTCAGCTGGCCTCAAAGTTGCCAAGCTGCCGTTATCCGCCTTTGTGCTAATAGCACTGTGCCAGATATTTCATAAAAATGCAAAATAAATAAAAGTCGCATTTTCATCGTTTTGAGAGTGATAAATTCGTACCGACGTACTTTCCTGTTCTTTAATGAATCGCCGTATACCTGCCTGCGCATAGCCGCTTCGGCGGAGGCAGGCGCGGCACGCACTGCGGTGATGTGACAGGCGCTCCGGTGGGCTTTTAGCTCACCGGCCGTATACTCCTTATGGGAAGATTATCTATTCGGCTTTGGCCTTAGTTTAATAATAATCTTTTGTGTTCTGGAATCATTCGAAGACATACCTCCTGAAACAACCATTAATTTTGCTTTACCTTCAATTGATGAATCTATTGTAACTTCGGTTTCAATTGTGACTTCATCTATCAGGTATCTTTTTTGTTAGGGTCTTTTTTTGCCTCCTCAAGTTCGAATAATGTATTTTCAATTAATTTATTAAGTTCCATATCATGTCAAATTTAAGTAAATACTACAGGGCCTTTAATTAATAATTACACAATCCTTAAATCTACTTTGTCCATAACTGTAGGAACTCCATCTTCCTTCAAATGCAAATTTACTTGGAAAAATAATTTTTGTTGGTTCCGCTTTTATTATCTGACCAAACATATCGGAATTTGAAACATATTGATATTTCTCAATTTTTAATAATTCTGCATTCGTTGTAAATGTTTTAAGTTCAAAAAGTTCTTTTAAAATCACATCTTCTTCGCTTCCTGTCAAATTTAATTCCTTATCCTTGTAAAAGGCTTTAAAAGAAGGGAAATTATATCTCATAGAAGGTACTTTATCTGATTTATTTCCTGGTATTGAATTTGATTTTTCATCATATGGCATTGCGTATATGTAATTTTGATTATTTACACCTCCAATAACTTCAGTTATCTTTAATCGAAAAGGAGAATAAATTTCCCATGTAAGATCAAGGTTTTTTTGTGTCTCATTATAAAATTCAATAGAATTTATTTCAACTGGTTTCAACCAATATAATTGTTTTGTTGACTTAACCTTATATTCACCATCATTATAAACCAAAACTAAAAAGTTATTGTAATCACCTAACTTATAATTTACTACAGCTGAATCTCCTTCAACTGGTGATTCTTTCTTTTGGATGTCCATTAGGATAAAAGAAGCTGAATCATTAAAGTTTTTGCAAATATTCTTCAATTCATCAAGATATTCAATAGCGGAAGGAGTGCAATAAGATTTTGCTTTCTCAAAATCGCCTTGATTGACCATTGAATAGAAGCTATTCGCAACTATTTGAGGGTCTTTATTTGGATTGCTGCATGATGATATTAAAATTGCAACACTAATAAAAAATAAAATCTTTTTCATAATT
>CAYOVC010000130.1:0-7481 GCA_964407305.1 uncultured Bacteroidaceae bacterium
CTTGACCCATCCACAATTATTCACACAGAATACGGAAGCAACAGTACATTTATAGGTTTAAACAAGGCGATTGTACCACGGGCATTTTCCAGTGTGGCCGGGCCTGTTTACCTGCAGCCTGGTTATTCCGGTTACAGGAGTGCAATGGAATTCGCAAATATTCTCCCTGCCGTTAAAAGGGAAAACGAGAATTATTCCCTGTTTATCGTTCCTGACGCTGTATTTGGTGCTGACTCTTCATTGTTTTATATGCCCAGTTCCACGACTCCGGATGTAACTCTTCTTAGTTCTTATGACCGGAGTGAGAATAAGTTAGTCACCCGTAGCAGGGGAGATATGATCATTCAGTTGTTCAACCACGTGGGCACGGCTGTGCCAACAGGTACACCCAGACGTGAATTTATTCCGAACATGGCAGGGAACTATATCGTTTTCGACTGGGAAAACAATCTCGTTACCGGTGGTGCACAGAGTGTGTTCGGTTACAACGGGGATTCAGTTATTTTTCTTCAGCCCCAAATACTTGATGTTCCCGCTGACAATGGAGTTACCTATACAATTAATGGATGGCTGAACTATCCTCAATCCAATATATATACAATAGTCAGTAGTTTTTCAGAGTTTTTCAAATTACTCGAACAAGCTGATATGGTGGACAAGGTTTACTTTAAATTAAACTTTATAACTGAAGGAGAATCCTATACGGTTTTCATACCTTCCAATGAGGCATTGCTTAATTATGATACTTCCAATATGACCAAGGAGGAGCTGCGTCAGTTTATCAGGTACCATTTTATTAAGGGTAACATTATTTTCACCGATGGCAAGAAACCGCAGGGGCAGTATTCCACTCTCCGGGTGGATGAGTCTTCAACTACATTTGCCACCAGGTTCACCAACTTAAACATAAAACCCGGGATTGACGTCATTGATATTCTTAACCCCGATGGCACTCCCTATTACAGGATAAATGAAGAGCCCGAGAGGACAAATATATTGGTTTCAGAGGATATTGATCCTTCCCCTACTGATTTCAATTACATTACCATTGGAGCTATACACGTTATTGATACCGTTCTTGTAAGGCCATAAAAGACAAATTATCATATAATGAAAAGAACTATTCCTATTTTTATTCTGCTGTATTTGCTTACATTAGTCAGCATCGCAGATACCCACGCTCAAAATATAATAAGGGGCAGGGTCATTGACAATGAAAACGGCGAGCCCATTATTGGTTCGACCGTGGTGGAACTAGATGCTAATAACCGGATTATAAAGGGTACTATTACCGATATTAACGGAAATTATGTCATTAACGTCAATACTACTTCCTCCCGCCTGCAATATAGTTTTATCGGCTATGAGAGCCATACGATTGAAATTGGAAACCGCAACTTTATTGACATTGAACTAGTTTCATCTGCCATAGGTATTGAAGAAGTGGTAGTGACTGCTACCATGGAAGCAGACCCTCTCACTGGCCAAGCGCTACGGGACCGCACATCGGCCACTACACGTGTGGATATGGAAGAGTTAAGGAGTATAAGCGGTATATCAGTTGACAACATGCTGCAGGGACAAGTTTCAGGTCTTGATATTATGTCTGGTGGTTCACCGGGGAGTGGTTCCTCTATTGTGATCCGCGGACTTGGGTCACTGGGAGACGCCACACCTCTTATCGTTGTGAACGGTATTGAACAGAATATCAGTATCTCTGGTGATTTTGACTTTTCCGCTGCCGATCAGGAAGACCTCGGACAGCTCCTGAACATTGCCCCGCAGGATATTAAATCAATTGATGTACTCAAGGATGCTGCCTCTACAGCAGTCTGGGGTTCCAGGGGTGCCAACGGGGTACTCCTGATAGAAACGCATGCTGGTGCCAGAGGTAGAACTATTTTTAACTACAATTACCGATTCCAACTTACCCAGGAACCCTCTCCGGTGCCCATGCTGAATGGCGATGAGTATATAACCATGCAGTTGGAACAATATCATAACGCCTTAGGCATTTTTGATGTTCCGGATGAGATCGCATATAATCCTGATTATTTTGATTTTTATAATTATTCTGCCAACACTGACTGGCTGGGATCTATTACCCGGCTGGGCATGAACCATGACCACTTCTTCAGTTTTAGCGGTGGTGGTGATAAAACCACCTTTTATGCCTCCCTGAATGCTGCCCAGGAAGACGGGACTACGCTCAATGAGGCTTTCCAGCGACTAACCAGCCGTATACGTCTTAATTATATTCTTTCAAGCAAAATCAATTTCCAGGTGGATTTTGATTATACCAATAGTAACCAGGAAGGGAATTATCGCTTCAGGAACAAATATTTTGATCAGGATCAGGAACGTTATTTTGATCAGGATCAGGAGCGTTGGGTCAATGTCCGTCAGATGGCGTACCAAAAGTCTCCGAACATGAGTATATGGGAATATGATCAGTCGGGTCAGCTTACCGGGGAGTATTTCAATCCAATTAACAGCTATCAGGGTTCAGGCCTTGAATACTTTAACCCTGTGGCTATTGCCGAGCTTAGTCAGCGAGATATTGGAATCAACCGTTTTAATAACAGTTATCGCTTTAATTACCGGATAAACTCGTGGCTCCGTTTTGAAGAGACGGTAACTTTTCAGTACCAGAACCAGAAAAATATGAGTTTTCTGCCCTATGCCGCTATCGGGGCTGACTGGCTGAATAACAGGAACAATGAATCCACCGAAAGAAACATCAACAATAGCCGGATTTCTTCACGTACAAGGTTCTTGTTTACACCGATTGTTACATCTGTTCACAGTCTCACCGGAGTTGTCCTGGTAGAAGTTGAGCAGCAACAGAACCAATGGTCGCAAGTTGAAAGTGGAAAAGGGCCTTCCATGTATTTAAACGATCCCGCGACCGGGGCACCTGTGAGGTCTATTCGTTCCAATTTGATAGAGAATCGCGGATTTGGAACTATGGGTAATGTAAATTACAAATACCGCGACAAGTACCTTCTCACCATGAACATGCGGGCTGATGCAAGTTCCAGTTTTGGACGGAACAACCGCTGGGGCTTTTTCCCCAGCTTATCCCTCGGATGGCGGTTTAGCAGTGAAGATTTCATGGCCCGATACACCTGGCTCAACAGTGGTCTGCTTAGGGCTGCATGGGGCCAGGCAGGAAAGCAGATTCAAAATCCATACTTTAGGTTTGGATTATTTACCAATGCCAATCCTAACCTCTATATTTCCAACCCCGCCATCATACCTACCCGCATAGACCTCACCAACCTTCGGTGGGAAACTGTGGAATCCTATAACCTGGGGGTTGATTTGTCCTTTTTAAATAACCGTTTACATGTTACCGGTGACCTCTATGACCGGTATACGAGTGATATTTTATGGCCCAATTATAGTATCCCGGCTTCTTCCGGTTTCAACTCACTCAGGTTCTTTAACGGTGGGGAAATCCGGAATTACGGTTGGGAAGCTTCTACCCGCTATAATTTTCTAAAAACAGAGAACCTGGGTTTAACGGCTAACTTCAATATAGCCAGAAATATTAATGCCTATATCGAATTCCCTGATAATTTTAATAACATTGTTGGTACTTCCATAGGAAATACTGTTTATCCCAGAATGGCACAGATTGGACAGCCCGTGGGATCCTTTTACGGTTTCCGTTACCTGGGCGTTTATTCCAGGACAGAAGACGCTTATGCCCGTGATGCAGACGGCAACCTTAGGATCGATTCCGAAGGGGAACTGATCCCCATGAGGTATGTTTCCGGATACCGCTTTGCCGGTGGCGATCCCATTTATGAGGATAGAAACCATGACGGACTTATTGATCTCGGTGATGTAAGATATCTGGGTGATTCTAATCCAAGATACACTGGCGGGTTTGGTTTAAACGCAAGTTACAGGCAGTTTAGCGTGAACAGCCAGTTCATATACCGGGTGGGATTTGATATTGTCAATGAAATAGCCATGTTAACCGAGGGCATGAATAACCGTGACAACCAGAGTACCGCAGTATTGAAAAGATGGAGAAATGAAGGGGATGATTATCCCGGGATGCTGCCCAGGGCTTATTTTGGCCATCCTGCCAGTAACCTGGGATCGGACCGGTACGTGGAGAGAGGGGATTTCCTGAAGCTGAATGCAGTGTCCGGATCATACCGGATAAAGCGTGAAACCGCCAGGCGCATAGGTGTGGAAGGAGTTGAATTCGGTTTTAATATGAGAAAGATATGGACATTAACCAGATATTCAGGGCAAGACCCCGAAGTTCCTCAAAGAATGGAGAATCCATTCTGGTTTGGTAAAGATGACGGACAAACACCCTCCCCACGTGTTTATACAGTTTATATAAACCTTCGATTTTAATATATATAACATTGCAAATATATGAAACAGAAACTCATTAAATTTTACTTCATCCTTCTTGTCGCTTTATCCGGAGGATGTAGTGACTGGTTAGATATCCTGCCTCCAGACGGTTTGGTACTGGACGAATACTGGCAGACAAAAGAGGATGTGCAATCTGTACTCATGGGGGCTTACGGACATTTTGCATCTATGAGTGAGGAATTGTTTATTTACGGAGAGCTGCGGGCTGATTTACTCGCAGAAGGCACTACGCTTCCTGATGAACAACGCCAGATTGTCCGGGGTAATATTTTTCCAGAGAACTCATTAACCAACTGGGTGAACTTTTACCGGGTCATTAATTATTGCAACAATGTGATCAAGTTTGCCCCTGAGGTTCGGGAAATTGACATCACATTCACCCCATTTGAAATGGAAACCTTAATCTCAGAGGCTGTTGTTTTAAGATCAATGGTATATTTTTACCTTGTCAGGTTATTTAAGGATGTGCCTTACATTACCGAACCTTCAGCCAACGATAATGTGGATTTTTATCCTGCAACAACGGACGGAAATGAGATCCTTGATATTATTACGGAGGATTTATTGCAAGCCAGGTTAAGGTTAAAAGGAGATTATGGAAGCATGGATGAAAACAAGGGTAGGATCACACAAGCAGCTACGGATGCTCTTCTTGCAGACATTTATCTTTGGCGATTCCGGTATGAAGAGGCCCTGGTGTACCTGGATAATATAATTAACAGCCAAAGTTATTTTCTCATGCCTACAAGTTTTTGGTTTGACATCTTCAGGAAAGGCAATACCCTGGAAGGAATTTTTGAATTACAGTTTAACGCTGCGATGGGCCAGGACAATATACTGGCTAGAAGAACATACACGAACTCCAGGTATGAGGTCAGTGCGTATGCCCGTGAATTACTTGATCCCGAGAATTCCAGAGAGAACATCCGTGGCAGGGGATCTGTTTCCCGTGAAACGGTCAGTGGGTACCTGGTCTGGAAGTACGTGGGAAATGCAGGCGACCAGGTCAGCATTCGCCCTGCTTCAGAATTTAATAGTGCCAATTTCATTATTTATCGTTATGCCGATATTTTGCTTATGAAGGCAGAGGCATTGTCCCAACTGGAAAGATTTTCTGAGGCGCTTGCCATTATTAATGAAATCAGATTGCGCGCCCTTATGCCAATCATCACAGTTCCCGAATCGCCCGAATCATATGAAGAGGTAATTCTGGCGGAACGGGCGAAAGAACTGGCCTATGAGGGTAAAAGGTGGTATGATCTGCTCAGGATGGGAAGAAGGAATAACTACGCGAATAAAGATAAGTTTATTGAGATTCTGGTTGAAAATGTGCCATCCACCCAGAAGCTTATCCTTGCATCAAAACTGGCCAATCCGGAAGGATGGTACTTCCCGATATTCGCCCGGGAAATTGAGGATAATGTAAATCTGGTGCAAAACCCTTATTATGCAAACTAGTAAAGAAAAGGAAATAATAAAATGAGAAAGTTAGTATATTTTTTGATTCTGTTAACTATTGCCGGAACACAGGCATGTGAAGAGGATTTTAGTCCTTTTGTGACCGATATTGAGGAGAATTCAATTGCGGATTTCCTCCTGCAGAACGAAACGGAATACAGCTATTTCATCAGGCTGGCCGAGCATGGAAAGCTTATGGATGCATTGGATTCATACAACCCCCACGGGAATTCCTATACCTTGTTCCTTCCGCAGAATGCCGCCTTTGAAAAGTTCTTTGCCAAAAATCCATCTTTTAACAATCTGGATGATCTCTTGAATGACCCCGACTATACCAGGGTACTGGTTCGTTTCCATGTGTTGAACATAGAGATTCGCAGTAACGACTTTCCTTTCGGGGCATTACCTTCACTCACACTCTCAGGAAATATCCTCACAGTGGGTTTCTTGCCCGGGACTGACTCAACTACTTACCTTATTAATAATTTAGCCCCAATAAGAATACGAAATATTCCTGCAAGAAACGGTTATATACACGTGCTGGAAGAAGTTCTTGAGCCTGTTGTCCTTTCAAGCTTTGAATGGTTGAAGCTCAACCCTGATTACAGCATTCTTACCGAAGTCTTCGAAATAACCAACATAAAAGATAGAATGGGTGTTACCGTTCAAGGCAATGAAGGTGAGCAGGTTGTGAATAATTATACGTTATGGGCTGAGGCAGATTCGATTTTTTATAAGGATGGCATCTATTCATTACAGGACCTGATTGAGGAGGTAAGCCCCAATAATAGTAATTACACAGACGAAGATAATCCATTGTACCAGTTTGCTGCCTATCACATAATGGAAGGTGTATATTTCCTGGATGCTTTCGAAGGCACCCAGAATTACAATACTTTTGGGGTCCTGCCCATACGGATTACTGCTGCCGCCAGGTTAAGGATCAATAATGACCCGAACTTTCACGTTTTTGATACCATTGCAAGCGTTACGGACACTACGTATATCAATTTTCTTGAACCTTTATACAATTTCAGTAATTTGCTTACTGTTAACGGAGCTATCCATTTTCTTAATCATGTTCTTTTTAGTTACCGGCCTCCTGCAGCCACTCTCAGGTTTGAATTCTATGAGGAACCTGTAATCAACAGTTTAAGGAATATTTCCAACACACATATAATAACCCGGCAAACTTCCTTGTCACTCATTTCATGGGAGGGTCCCGACCAATTCTTATATTACAAAGCTGTTCCGGGAGTAACAGAGCGTGCAAATAATAGGGATTATTTGCTAATAGAGGGCGACTTTACCATCCGCTATCAGACTCCAAGGATACTGCCTGGCCGCTACCAGATGGTGTTAAGGGCAAACTCCAATAATCCGGATAATGCCATTGTAGAGGTGCTGATTGACGGTAATAAAATCGGAGGCAACGTGAACCTTACAGCCGGCGCTACAGGCGGACAACCCTACCGTATTGCATCCCTGGGTACAGTGGAGTTTATTAATTATGAACCTCATCAGTTAACCGTGAGAAGCGTTCTGCCGGGAATACTTACCTGGGATTATATAGAATTCAGGCCTAATTAGATCATTTAATACCTAAACCCATATGTTAC
>CAYOVC010000131.1:0-7436 GCA_964407305.1 uncultured Bacteroidaceae bacterium
CTGAACGTAACGACTACTGAACGTAACGACCACTGAAAATAACGGCCACTGAACGTAACGACTACTGAACGTAACGACCACTGAACGTAACGACCACTGAACATAGCTGCTTCCGAACAAGATTTTTTATTTACAGTTGAAAAAAAAATACTATTTTTCCGCCATTAATCATTACGCAGATCAATGGCCATTACCCTTCGCACCGTTCAGTCACGGGCTGACCTGAAGAAATTCATCCACCTTCCGGCAAAAATTCACAAGGGACACAAGAACTGGATACCGCCGCTCTACAGTGATGAATGGGTTTTCTTCGACAGCCGCAGAAACAAATCATTCAATCATTGCGATACCATCCTGCTGCTCGCCTACAGGGAAAAAAAACTAGTGGGCCGCATCATGGGTATCATCCATCACATCTACAACAATGAAAAGGGAGAGAAGAATGCCAGGTTCAATTTCCTGGAGACCTGGGATGACAAGGAGGTGATCGAAGCTTTGATCAATGGGGTGACAGACTGGGCAATGGATAAGGGAATGGAGAAACTGATCGGTCCGCTCGCCTTTTCCGACAAGGATCCACAGGGCTATCTCATCGAGGGCTTCGACGAACCATCGGTCATCGCCTCACACTGCAACTACGAGTATCTCACCCGCCATCTCGGTGCACTCGGTTTTGAAAAGGAGCTCGACCTGGTAGTTTACAAGGTGCCGGTGCCTGAAACTACACCGGAGATCTATCTGCAGATCGCCGAGAGAGCGCTAAGGAACAATGGCGGACTAAAACTGGTTGAGTTTACGACGTGGCGGCAACTCAGGCGGTACATCCGTCCCATTCTGACCCTCGTAAACGAAACCTTCACAAGCATTTACGGATTCACACCGTTCACACCCGAAGAGATGGATGATTTTGCCAACCGGTATATCCTGGTTCTCGATCCCCGTTTTATAAAGGTGGTCATCAACGACAAAAAAGAGACAGTAGCATTCGTTATCGGAATGCCCGATATCAGTCGCGGCATAAAATTGTCACGCGGATACCTCTATCCCATCGGCTTCATCCCGGTGCTCCTTTCGGGCAGAAGAGCCCCCCAGCTCAATCTCCTGCTGGGTGCGATCCGTCCCGACTACCAGAACAAGGGTCTCAACACCATCCTTGGCAGCGCCATGCTCGAGTCGGCACGCAAAGCCGGCAAAACCCATATGGACAGTCACCTCGAAATGGAGACCAACACCAAGGTCCGGGCAGAGATGGAGTACATGAGCGGTGAGGTCTACAAACGTTTCAGGATATTCCAAAGACCACTGAATTGACACCGATGCGGGCCACTTGCGGCGCGTGTGAATAATTCTCAAATCATGTCAAGACATATTATCCAATCATTCAGAAGAAACCTCTTTACCCGTGAGCTTTGGTCAGACATCAAGGAGTCGATCCGCGGTTCAGAGAAGGATTTCACCGTTATACCCATTAGCAAGGCGATCCTGCTGCTGAGCATTCCCATGGTCCTCGAGATGGTCATGGAATCGGTATTCGCACTGGCCGACATATTCTTTGTCTCCCGCCTCGGCGCGCAGGAGGTTGCAGTGGTCGGGATCACCGAATCTTTAATCACCGTGATCTATGCCATCGGCATGGGACTCGGTGTCGGAACCACGGCAATGGTGTCGCGGCGTATCGGGGAACGCAACCCGCGTGGCGCTGCCCAGGCGGCCGTTCAGGCGATTATAGCCACCGCAGTAATCTCATTGGTATTCAGCATTGTCGGTGTAATCTATGCAAAGGAGCTGCTCCGCTTCATGGGTGCCTCCGAAGAGACCATCGAAATGGGGTACCACTATCCGATGATCATGTTCGGTGGGAACGCCGTGATCATGCTGCTGTTCGTGATCAACGCGGTATTCCGCAGCTCAGGCGATGCAGCCGTTTCCATGCGGGTGCTCTGGATCGCCAACCTGCTGAACATCATCCTTGATCCCCTGCTGATCTTCGGCCTGGGACCCTTCCCCGAGCTCGGACTGAAGGGTGCAGCTATTGCTACCAACATCGGCCGGGGGATCGCTGTGATCTACCAGCTCTACCTCTTAATGAAGGGGAACTACCGGATCAAGTTGAAACTGGAGGACATCGGGCTGCGCATCAAAACGATCCTGAAGCTGATCAGGTTGTCGCTGGGCGCCATCGGACAAAACATCATCTCCCACTCCTCCTGGATCTTCCTGGTTTGGGTGATCGCCAGCCTGGGTGAAGAGGTGATCGCCGGCTATACCATCGCCATACGAATCATCATCTTTATCCTGCTTCCCGCCTGGGGGATGGCCAATGCGGCGGCTACGCTCGTCGGACAAAACCTCGGTGCGGCACAGCCCGGGAGGGCGGAGCGGTCAGCATGGATCGTCGGCGGTGTGAACATGGTACTGCTGGGACTCATATCGGTGGTGTTTATTTCTGTACCACAGTTCTTCATTAACTTTTTTGTCGACCCTGCGACGGATCCGGAGGTGTGGCAGACGGGGATCACCTGTCTGCGCATCGTTAGCTTCGGATTCCTGATCTACGCCCTCGGCATGGTGATGGTGCAGGCAATCAATGGGGCGGGCGACACGGCAACACCTATCGTGTTGAATGTGATCGCCTTCTGGATCATCGAGATCCCGCTGGCGTGGGTGCTGACAAATGTTGCGGATATGGGGGTGACCGGCGTCTGTTATGCGATCCTCATGGCTGAATCGGCCCTGGCGCTGATGGCCATGGTGATCTTCAAAAGGGGCAGGTGGAAGCTGAAACAGGTGTGACAGGCCGACTTTTTTTCTAACTTTAATCCGAAATATGCCAACGATTTTTGATATCAAGCGTTTTGCGATTCACGACGGACCGGGGATCCGGACCACCGTGTTCTTTAAAGGATGTCCGCTCAACTGCCCGTGGTGCCATAATCCTGAAAGCTTTTCCCCGCAGCCTGAGTCATGCCGTGAGGTGCGTATCGTGGACGGAAAGGAGATCCCCTTCAAGAAGACCTATGGCAGGGAGATCGGTCATGATGCCTTGATACACGAAATACTGAAGGACCGCCTCTTTTTCGAGGAGTCGGAGGGGGGTGTCACCCTTTCCGGCGGAGAGCCGCTGATGCAGTTCGACGCCCTGCTCCGGCTGCTGGAGGAGCTTGGTACCCATGGGATCCACAGGGCAGTGGATACGTCGGGATATGCACCGGCCGGCCAGCTAATGGCAGTCGCTGCGCACACCGACCTCTTTCTGTACGACCTGAAGCTGATGGATCCGGACCGGTACAGGGAGCTGACTGGTGTCGACAACCTGCTGATCCTGCAGAACGCGGATATGCTGCTCGACCAGGCCGCAGAGCTGCTGTTCAGGGTGCCACTGGTTCCGGGAGTCAATGATAGGGAGGAGGAGATTGCCGCACTGCTGGAGTTCCTTTCAGCGAGAAAAGGGAGGTTCAGCGGCGTGAGCCTGTTGCCCTACCACCGCACAGGGATGGACAAATACCGGCGGCTGGAGCGGGAGTATACATTGAATGACACGGAGGTTCCGGCTGAGGAATTTATCAATGCGCTGAAAGAAAAAATTGAAGCTGAAGGAATAGCTGTGAATGTTGGTGGCTAAATTGAGTTAAAAGAGAGATATGCCAGGATACTTTAGTTAAACCCAATGTTTATGCTGACAAAAAGAATTGAATCATTGCGCAAAAAAAGCCTGGAGGCTGTGAACAGGCTCGATGCCGAGCGGGCGGTGTTGATCACGGAGTTTTATCAGTACCACCTGCCCGGGCATACCCCGGTACCGCTGGAGCGTGCACTGGCCTTCCAATACCTGTTCAGCCATAAAAAACTGTTCGTGGATGAGGGGGAGCTGATCGTGGGTGAGCGCGGACCGGCACCGAAGGCGACGCCGACCTACCCGGAGATTTGTTTGCATGAACCGCAGGACCTGGATATTCTCGATTCGCGGGAGAAGGTGTCGTTCAGGGTCGACGGGGAGACACGAAAAAAGCTTATTGAGAAGGTGATCCCCTTCTGGAGGGGGCGGACCCACCGTGAAAGGCTGTTCGGAAAGATGGAGCCGGAATGGGTGCGCGCATACCGGGCCGGTATATTCACGGAGTTCCAGGAGCAGCGCGCTCCGGGGCATACCGTGCTGGGAAAAAAGATCTACAGGCAGGGCCTGTTGGATCTGATCGCGGAGATCGATGCAAAGATGGCAACGCTGCAAGACAACAGGAGCGGAAACAAGGCACCACAGGGTGAGCAGTTGCAGGCGATGAAGATCGCGGCGCAGGCGATGATCATGTATGCTGAACGCAATGCAGCGCTGCTGGAGGAGTTGGCAGGCGGCGAAAAGGATTCGTTGCGTTCGGCTGAACTGCAGCAGATGGCAATGGTCTGTCGCCGGGTACCGGCCCATGCCCCTGAAACCTTGCACGAGGCGTTGCAGTATTACTGGTTCGTGCACCTGGGGGTGATCAGCGAGCTGAACCCGTGGGACTCTTTTAATCCGGGCAGACTGGACCAGCATTTAATGCCATTTTATGAGCAGGATATTGCCGGGGGACGCCTTACGGAGGAGTCGGCCCGCGAGTTGCTGCAGGCCTTCTGGATCAAGTTCAACAACCATCCCTCGCCGCCGAAGATTGGGGTGACCGCGGAGGAGAGCAGTACCTATACAGATTTTTGCCTGATCAACCTCGGGGGACTGAAGGAGGATGGCACGGATGCGGTCAACCTCATGAGTTACCTGCTGCTGGATATTATCGAGGAGATGCGCCTGCTGCAGCCCTCTTCCATGATCCAGGTGAGCAGTGTTGCGCTCAGCCGCTAAGATTGACCACCTGAAAACAGGCGGAACGCTGCTGAACCAGAAGTTTACACCCGGGTTTTTTGCCGACAGCGCGGCAGTGCGGAAGATGACCAAACTGGTGCGGACCTACTTCAAAATGATGGGACACCACATCCAGTTCAATGTGGTTTCGGCCGATACCCTGCGTGATGCGCAACAACATCCGGAGCGTTACCGCGACCTGATCGTGCGGGTGGCGGGGTACAGCGACTATTTCAATGACCTGTCGTCCGCACTGCAGGATGAGATTATTCGCAGGACGGAGCAGGGGGTGGATGAATGAGGGTGGGTCCACATCGCAGCCATACAAAAAAATGAACGAGCTGAGATCCCTTCAGTGGCGAACATTAAGGAAATAATGCTGGTAAGAATTAGATTTATATTTATATTTTATTGACTTAAGGGAATAGGCAGATAAAAAAATGTTGAAAAATATGCCCCATCCCAGATTATCTGGCAGTATTTTTGCGTAATTTTGATTTTCTGATTTTTAACCTAACAATTACAATGATGCACCTAAGAGCAATTATTTTAACGGGAGCAGCCTTTATACTTTTTACAGGCTGTACGACAGTGAACAAGACCATGCGTGAACCGAATGTAAGGCTCGAACTCGAGCTGAACGATTTTACATTGTCGGAGCAGGTCACGGCTGAGGCCACCTCGAAAAAGATCGTGGGGATCGACTGGCAACGCCTGTTCAAACAGGAGACAGGGTATACGCAGGGTGGGGGATCCATCATGATTAACCTGGCAAGTATTCCGGTACTGGGAAACTACGTGATCGATCAGACAGCCAATTATGCGCTGTATGAGATGATGATGGCCAACCCGAATTACGATGTGGTGATCTATCCGCAGTTTGAAACCACGGTTGAGCGACCGCTCCTCGGCATTGGGTTTATCCTGAAAACCACAACGGTAAAGGCAACCGCCAGGCTCGGAAAACTAAACAATTAGAGGATGCAATTCCAACGGATACTGATCGCTGTAGTTGCTGGTGAAATGGCGAAAAAGTAATGATACGGAATGTTTCTTCACCGCATTTTATTAGTTTAGGGGAATGAACAGTTCCCCTTTTTTTATCTACAAAATTGATGAGCGCCACCTGGAAGTGCTCCGGGAGATTGCCATCCGTACTTTCGAAGAGACCTTTGCCTCGACCAACAGCGAGGAGAATATGAACGACTATTATGTACGCTGCTTTAATGAAACGACGCTGCAGCAGGAGCTGAGCGATCCGGAGGCCTGGTGGTATTTCATTGAATACAGTGGTGCACTGGCCGGCTACCTGAAGGTGAATGCCGGCAATGCTCAGACCGAATTGCAGGATGAGGATGGGTTCGAGGTGGAGCGGATCTATGTGCTGAAGGCGTTTCAGCGAACAGGGGTAGGGGTCGCACTGATGCAGCATGCGATCAATCTGGGCAGGGAGATGGGAAAACGGTATCTCTGGCTCGGTGTGTATGAGGAGAATTTCAGGGCGCTCCGCTTCTATGAAAAATTCGGGATGAAGGAGTTCGCCGATCACATTTTTATGATGGGCAAACAGCCGCAACGGGATGTGCTAATGCGGATGGAGCTTTAGCTCTTTTGGATTATTTGAAAACGATTCTTAATCGCACCTCCTCATCGATGTACTGACCGTTTCTTGTGGCGGGTTGCCATGCGGGACCATCCGTGACCACCCTGATGGCCTCATTTTCGAATGCTTCATGATCTGGAGCGCGGATCACACGGAAATTTATTGGTCGTCCGCCGGGGTCGATCGAGAATTTCAATACGACCACCTCCCTTCCCGTGGCTTCTGTCAGCTCCGGGTATACCAGGGTTGAATCGATATAATTTCTGTAAGCAGTGAGGCCTTTTTCGGGAGCGGCAGCTTTATATTTTACAGTTCCGGATGGGTCATCTTCCTTTGCTGTAGTAGTCGCAGTCAAGTTTGTCTTTTTCGGGCTGCCATAACCGATCACCACAACCTCATCAAGACTGACCTCATCGGGCACGAGAGCGATCTCAATGGGTTGTTCTGTCGTTGCTGGAACTTGCTCTGTTTTCATGCCGATATAGCTAACCTCCAGGGTCTCTTTTTCAACGGTCCCTGCACCAAGGGTAAACTTCCCTTCCATATCTGCCACCGTTCCGATATCCGAATCCTTTACCCTGACAACCGCTCCCGGAAGAGGCTCCAGATCATCTGCCGATCTTACGATGCCAGAAACAGTTCCTGTAAACTGATATGAAATATCTGGAACAGCCTGTTCACGCTTTACATTATCTGCTATGGCCAGAGGTGCCTGGAGATCATTTGTTGTCTTTGATTCTGTTACTGCTTCGGGTGTTGCCGTTCGCTGCTGTGCTGGGCTGTATCTCCCTGCAGCGGACTCCTCTTCCATCTTTTCCCAGGCGAATGCATGGTCATTTTTATCCTCTTCACCCGCAGGCTCCTGCTGTGCTGCAAAAGGTTCCTGTAGAGGGGACAACTTCTTTTTCGCCATTTCACCCACCGGCTTCTCCTGCACCTTGATCTCTTCACCCGCCAGAACATCCTGTCTTACTTCAATCTCCTGATCCACTTCAATCT
>CAYOVC010000132.1:0-7373 GCA_964407305.1 uncultured Bacteroidaceae bacterium
CGATAGTTATATTATTTTATATCAATTAGTTAAATAAAGAATTTATACATATGAACAGGGATACTAAAATCTTTAGCCTGATTGACAGGGAGTACCAGCGTCAGAAGCAGGGAATTGAGTTAATTGCCTCAGAGAATTTTGTGAGTGAGCAGGTGCTGGCAGCCATGGGCTCTTGTCTAACCAATAAATATGCCGAGGGCTATCCCGGTAAGCGGTATTACGGTGGATGTGAAGTAGTTGACGAAGTGGAGCAGCTGGCCATCGACCGGTTGTGTGAATTATACGGTGCTGAATATGCCAACGTACAGCCCCACTCTGGCGCACAGGCCAACATGGCGGTTTTCCTGGCTGCCTTGCAACCGGGCGATACTATTATGGGACTGGACCTGTCGCACGGCGGACACCTCTCTCATGGATCGCCAGTGAACAGTTCAGGAATTCTTTACAGGGCCATCAGCTATGGTCTGAAAGAGGAGACCGGCCTGATCGATTATGATGCCATGGAGCGGATCGCCCATGAGGAGCGTCCGAAACTTATTATTGGCGGTGCCTCGGCCTATTCACGTGAATGGGATTATGCCAGGATGCGCGATATTGCAGATAAGATCGGGGCCCTGTTCCTGGTCGATATGGCACATCCTGCAGGATTGATTGCAGCCGGATTGCTTGAGAATCCATTAAAACAGGCACATGTGGTTACTTCCACAACGCACAAGACCCTTCGGGGACCCCGCGGAGGGATTATTTTGTTAGGGAAGGATTTTGAAAACCCATGGGGGATCACCACGAAAAAAGGGGAGGTGCGAACAATGTCCTCCCTGCTGAATTCCGCTGTATTCCCCGGAATACAGGGTGGTCCGCTCGAACATGTAATTGCATCCAAAGCAGTGGCTTTTGGAGAGGCGCTCACCCCTGAATTTAAAACCTACCAGGAGCAGGTAAAGAAGAATGCTGCCGTTATGGCACAGGAGTTTGTAAGCAGGGGGTACAAGGTCGTTTCAGGAGGTACCGATAACCATTCAATGCTGATCGATCTTCGATCCAAATTCCCCGATATTACCGGTAAGCAGGTGGAGAATATACTTGTAAAAGCTGATATCACAGTGAATAAAAATATGGTGCCATTCGATTCAAGGTCACCCTTCCAGACCAGCGGAATACGTGTCGGCACCCCTGCTATTACAACACGCGGAGTGAAGGATGATGTGATCCCTGCCATTGTCGGAATGATTGATGGGGTGATTGGTAATATTGAAAATGATGGGGAGATTGGAAAAATTAAAGAGCAGGTGAATGCGATGATGAATGAGTATCCTATGTTTGTCTGAACGGTATGCTGGAGTGGTACATGATACTGGCCGTGCTTGGCGTTGGCTTTGTTGCCGGACTGGTTAACACGGTAGCCGCCGGGGGATCACTTTTGACACTGCCATTGTTGATTATCCCTTTGGGGATCCCCTCCACCAATGCCAATGCAATTAACAGAATTGGGATCCTGCTTCACAATATCGTTGGTGTAAAACGGTTCCAGAAGAAGGGTGTGCTGGATATCAAAACCGATTATAAAATCGGTATCCCGGCAGTCATCGGATCATTGCTGGGAGCCTTTTTTGCAACGGTTATTTCGGCCCCGGCACTCGACAAAGTCATTGGTGTTTTGATGCTGGTGATGTTCCTGATTGTACTGGTGGACCCAAACCGCTGGGTGAAGGACAGGAGGGACCAGCCTCCATTGAATAAAAAACTGCAATACCTGATCTTCTTTTTTATTGGTCTGTATGGCGGATTTATCCAGGCGGGGGTGGGCTTCTTTTTGCTCACGGGCCTCGTGCTTGGATGCGGTTTTGACCTGCTCAAGGCCAATGGGATCAAGGTGCTTATTATTTTGCTTTATACACCCGTGGCCCTCGCATTCTTTATCTTCAGCGATCTCTTGACATGGGATTATGCATTGCTGGGCCTGTTGCTTGCTGCAGGAAACATGGCAGGTGCATGGGTAGGGGTGAACGTCGCTGTTAAATGGGGTACCGGGTTTCTCCGGTATATGCTGATGGCAGCGATCCTGCTTGCAGCATTGAAACTGCTGATCCCCGGAATATAGTATTATGGCTCAATCGTATACCTGATCCAGCCTGTCTGCCTGAAAGAGGCATTCTGGTCGCTTGTGAATTTGGTTGCCCTGGCAGCAGCAAGGACTGCATTCATGATACAATTATCATCAAATGTAGCACTTTTCTTACTGGCACCCACAACATTTCCATCGCGATCAACCTGGATCTCAACAGTAACAACGATCCGGCTGGTGACGTTGCAATTTTCCACTTTAGGTGTGGGGAGTGTTCCCACAGCCTTTCGGCTTCCTAACCCGTAGGAAGGGCCATCTCCCAAACCACTTCCATCTCCGTAATTGGTTGCTCCAGGCGTACCTGTTGTAGTTCCCTGGTTGGTGCCGGTTCCGGGGTTTTCACCCTGAGTTCCTTCCTGTTCCCCGACCCCCTGACGACCACCAAAGGCGGTTTTTCCCCTGTTATCCGCTTCTGCGGCCCGCTCCTCCCTGCGCCGGCGCTCCTCTTCAAGCCGCCTTTGTTCCTCCTCCAAACGCTTTCTCTCCGCCTCCTCTTGCCTTCTGATCCTTTCCGCCTCTTCACGCCTGATGCGCTCCTCTTCCTGCTGCTTTTGGATCAGCTCTGCCTGCTCCCGTTCTCTGCGGATCTCCTCTGCGGTTGGCTTGGGATCCTCCTTGACTTTAACTTCCTCAATATCCTGTGTCTGGTCTATTGTTTTTTCAACAGGTGCAGCAGGCGGTGGTGTGGAGGGTTCGCTGACCGGAACGGGTTCGGCAACCTCAGGCTCCGGGGTTCCCTGGTTGGTCTCGTCGCCGATGGGTTCCACAGTTCCAAACCCGGTATCATCGGTACCGAAGTTGACAAGTATGCCTTCCTCCTCCGGTGGTGGGTCGGGAAAGGTCAGGCTGCCCAATATCAGCAGTGCCAATATGAGTCCATGAAATATAATCGTACCTGTTAAACCTCTGTTGCTGATACGCATAAGTGATATTAGCTTACCGGTTTTGTTCCCAGGATGACCCTGTACCTGTTCTTTTTCGCAATATTAAGTACCGCAAATACCTCCTCCATGACCAGTGCCCTGTCTGCATTCAGCCGTATCGTGGGAGTTTCACCAAAAGGCTCAAGCATTCTTATCAGGACCGGCTCCAGATCCCGCATGCTGTAAGCCTGGTCCTCTATATAAACGGTTTTATCGTTTGCGATTGATAATACCAGTACGGGACTCGCCTGTGTCTGGTTGTTGCTCTCGGGCAATTCAACCTGCTCTGAAGCCGGGATGATCAGGGTGGAGGTGAGCATAAAAAAGATCAAAAGGAGAAACACAATGTCTGTCATTCCCGACATGGCAAAATTTATACTTCTTTTATTTCTCGATACGATTGCCATCAGAGTAGTTTTATGACCACGGTATAATTCTTATCAGCTGCAATATTCATCACCTTAACAGCATCTTCCACTGAAACCTGGGGCGATGTTACAACCTTCACGGTTGGCTCGGGCTGTCCTGCAAGTTTAGCATCCAAAACCGTACCAAGATTCTCCAGCTGGATGGTAATTCCGTCAACAGTGATCCTTGAGTTACCATATACAGTAATTGTCGGAACAGCCGATTCTGTTGTAACCGGTGCTCTTCCCGGACTCGGCATCAGTAATTTTATGGCGTTTGGAGCTATCAGGGTAGAGGTGAGCATGAAAAAGATCAGCAGCAGGAATACAATATCTGTCATTCCCGACATATGAAAGTTGTTCAAAACCCTGTTCTTGTTCCTGATAGACATAGCTGGTCCTATTTTGCAGGTTCATTGAGCAGGTCAATGAACTCGGTTGAGCTGGCTTCCATGGTGTTGATTACTTTATCGACCTTTGCAACAAGCGTGTTATAAGCAAAAAAGGCGATGATACCAACAATCAGTCCGGCTACAGTGGTGATCAAAGCAGTATAAATACCTCCTGAAAGCTCACCAACATTGATGTTATTGCCAGCGGTCGACATCTGGTGAAATGCCTGTACCATGCCGATCACTGTTCCAAGAAAACCGATCATGGGGGCCCCACCTGATACGCTGGCAAGCGTAGGCAATCCCCTCTCTAACTTATAAACCTCGAGCCTGCCTACATTTTCAATAGCTGCATTCACATCATTTAGTGGACGGCCGATTCGTGATATGCCCTTTTCTATCATCGCTGCAACCGGGTTGTCGGTCGATTGACAGAGGGTTTTGGCTGCATCGACCTTTCCGTCGATGATATAATCCTTGATCCTGTTCATGAAATTCTGATCGATATTGGCCGCTTTTTTTATAGCAAACCACCGTTCGAAAAAGATGTATACTGCAACCAGGCTGAGCAGTACGATGGGAATCATGACCCATCCCCCCTTGAGAGCAAGATCAATAAATGACTCTTTTGCTGTGCCCTGGGTCATGACAGAATCAGTGGCCAGACTCTGCAGAATGATAAATAGCTTCATATTGTCTTATATTTTATGGCGAATTTATATAAAAAAACGGGAACTAACATGATGTAGTAGTTCACCTTATTAAGATATTCAAAATCTTTTCAACACCAGCAGCGGTTAGTCAGGCCCTTGAGAATCGGGTTGTTCCCCGTCTTCCTCTCTGAACAAAGCATCATCCGGATTGTCATTTTGTTCTTTCCCTGGATTTTTCTCCGTATTGTTACTTCGAAAAAGATCCAATATACTGTCAAATTCATTCCTGTAAAGAAGGCCCAAACCCTGCGTATACAATGAGGGACGTATAATTCTGTCATCATTCACCCGGTTAAATGCTTTTATACTGATCTTATCTGTTACCCTGAACTCCAGATCAAAATCACCTACAAGGTTGGATGCCTCACCCGCCTGGGTTTTAACCTCTTCAGCAAGGACATCAAGGTTGCCGGTAAAGATGATTCGATCGTTTAGAAGTTGCGTTGAAAGGGCAAATTCAACCTCATCGGTTGAAATTGCATCCCCGGGCCTGTAGTTTACACCAAGATCAAAATCATTGCTGATCTGAGAGAGCCAGTTGCTGAGTTGGTTGCTTAATAATTCGCTGGCTGTAACACCAGCAACTCCCGATGAGGTGCCGCTCAATGGATTTGCACCAAACTCTGAACTGCTTATAAAATTGTTGATTACGAGCAGGGAAATGAACTGTCGCATCAACTCCTCTTCTGTACCTATACTGGTTTCGACGAGCGACCTGGTTTCCGGTTCAGCAGTGGGAAGAACGATTCGGGGCACAATTGTCGGTTCTTCCAGCTCTCCTTGCAGGGAAAGCAGACAGTGAACCGGTATTCTCTTTTTCATATCCTCTCTTGGATCCGGGGCCAGGTTGTAGGTGGATGCCTTTGTTTCGTAGATCGCTTCCAGATCGATGACCGCTGATTTTGGCGATCCGTTCCAGCTGATCTTACCACCGGGCTGTAGACGAAATCTTTTATTGATTACATTTTGTAATGTAAAAAGGTACTCACCCTCTTCAATCATCACAGTACCAAACATACTGAATGCACCATTTTCATCTATTTCAAACTTAAGGGTGCCATTGCCACTTGCCTGGATAATATCACCAACCTTCGGATCGAATATCAGCTGTATACTTGTATTGGAGGTTACATCCAGTTCCAGATCCAGGTTTATTTTGTTACTGCTTCGCTGTTCCTGACTGTAGATCATTCCATTTGTCTCATCTGGCTGAATAAATGTGATAAAATCAGTGGTTTGTATCTGTGCCGGATTATACAAAGGTAGTTTAAGATTGGTGTTTCTCTCCGTGTTTGCTGATGCGCTGATTTGCAGCTGATCCGGCCGTCCGTTCAGGTAGAAGATACCACTGGCAAAAATATCTCCGTAAAATTGTTCATTGTCAATTCTTGATGTTCCCAGGAAATTGAAGTTATCTGCTGTGAGGGTCATTCTGATGAAAAAATCCGTAAAATGATCGGTGGAGACGTTACCTTCAATAATAAGGTTATTACCATATTCATCAGTTACCCTGAAACTGTCAAAATGAAGATCATTGTCGTTAATTATTACCTTGTCAGAGAAAAAATACCTGGTTTGTGTCTCTGAAATCAATGCAGAGGCATTGATTAATTCAACAGACCCGCTTATGTTCGGACTGGCTAACGGGCCATGTCCATGCAGGAGGATATTTCCGGATCCATCTACTCCATCTATAAAATCCTTTGTAAATGGTTCCAGAAGGGACATGCCGATCTCATGCATGGAAAGGTTGAAATCCACCTGTCTGCTTTTCGGTTGATAAAATCCTTGTATATCAATGCTATTTGTTGATTTTGTTTCGGTCAGCATTTTAAATTCCAGTTCCTGTTGCGAACGGATCCAGTCAGCACGGATCGCTGTGCGTCCGAAATTTTGTCCGTTTACACTAAAGTCCTCTGCAACCAGGTCTGATACCACAACCGGATTGTCTGACTCTTTTCGGAAGGAGGTGTTCCCGGAGATTTTTCCCTGCAGATCTGCTGGCAGTTTATCGACCAGATCATTTATTATATGCATATTAAAGTTCTGCAATGAAAAGGTTACAGAGTCATCCGGTTGATTTGAATATCTTCCATGGACCGCGAAACGCTGATCACTACCCCTGATTGAGATGTTGTCAATATCAAGATAATCTGGATGTATAAGCATACCTGACCGGGGAATAATAAACTCTTTGTTGTTATAAAAGAAATATGAAGGATGAATCATCAGAGAGTAGGTGCTTTTCCCATCCGCTGTTTCGGATATCATACCACTGGCTGAAATATTACCTGAATACAGGGGAGTGGTATCGTTTTGCCATTCAATTCTAAGTTCGTTTTCATTATTTGAAAAGATCATTTCAAGTGCAGGTTGCTGAATGGACAAATCTCCCTGTGAGATCAGCTGATTGGCTGTTAACATAAACACTGACTGATTGGAATCAGCTACCGCAGAAAATTTCATATTTTGCGTGCCGATTTGGTTAAAACTGAATCTGGGCAATGACCCTTCACATAGAAAACGATGATTTCCCTGCTCAGGAGTATAGCTTGCATTGATTTCTGTGCCTGGATCCAAATCAAACCTGGGAAAGAAAAAACCTGTTATCTGGTCACTCTCCCTGATATCTGCACTAAATGTAAAGTTTGTCAGGGAGTCATAAACTGGCTCTGCATCTGAGAAAACTTCAAAGTGTTCATTGACGATTCCTTTTAGTAGGTTTGGCAATTCAAGCAGGTTATATTTGCCGGCAAATATAACCTAGATCGGAAGAGCACACGTCTGAACTCCAGTCACGTGAAACGATCTCG
>CAYOVC010000133.1:0-7313 GCA_964407305.1 uncultured Bacteroidaceae bacterium
CATACAGGTGCACCGACAAAATAGCCTTAGGCTTTTTCCCCTTGGTCATTCTGCTTTTGATCGCTTTTTCCAGCAGTTCCGGATCCATGTTCCAGGTCTCCGGTTCACTGTCAACCAAAACAGGAACAGCACCAAGGTATACGATGGGATTCACAGTAGCAGAAAAAGTAAAGGTCGACACAATCACCTCATCCCCGGGTTCTACACCCAGAATGATCAGTCCCAGGTGAATTGCAGCAGTACCGGAACTAAGTGCAGCCACATGTCCGATCCCGGTGTAGGCAGCAAGTGCCTCTTCAAAAGCATCTACATTGGGGCCAAGCGGTGCGATCCAGTTTTGGTCAAACGCTTCCCGGATGTATTTCATCTCTCCGCCTGACATATGCGGAGGGGAGAGGTATATTCGTTCTTTGTGGGTTGTCATTTTCTAAATTCAGTTTTTTCACTTTCAAACTTAGTCATTTTCATCAAAAACTTATCTTACCCGTTTGGATTATCTGATTTCTTTCTATTAGTTTTACCCTTTTAAGCGAAGAACCATGAAAATTATATCCGTTGTAGGTGCACGTCCCAATTTTATGAAGATTGCCCCGTTTATCCGGGCGATCGAGTCACACAACCGTTCAAACCCGGAACAGGTGGAGCACCTGCTGTTGCATACCGGTCAGCATTACGACGACCGGATGTCGCAAAGCTTTTTTGAGGCATTGAACATTCCTGATGCAGACATCCATCTTGGGATCGGCTCCGGGTCACATGCGGAACAGGTGGGGAAGACGATGATCGAGTTTGAGAAGGTGCTGCAGCAGGAACGGCCCGACTGGGTGGTGGTGGTAGGCGATGTGAACGCCACACTGGCCTGCTCGGTGACTGCGAAGAAGGAACATGTACAATGTTGTCATATCGAGGCGGGACTTCGCTCCGGAGATATCAAGATGCCGGAGGAGGTGAACCGGCTGGTGACGGACCGGCTCTCCGATCTGCTGCTAACCCCCGACCGGCTCTCCAACAAGAACCTGGAGGCTGAGGGGGTTGAGACAGCACGCATACAATTTGTCGGGAATATTATGATTGACACGCTGGAGGCACAGCGGAAGAGGGCAGAGGGACTGTTGCTGAATGAGATTATTACCGACAACCTCTTTGAACCGGCTCCGGGTCAGGCGGGGATGGAGCTGCCGGAGATCAAAGCGGAGCATTATGGGGTGATGACCTTACACAGGCCGTCCAACGTGGACACGAAGGAGATCTTCGAACCCATCATCGATTTCCTGGCATCTGAGGTGGCGGCCGATTTTCAGTTGATCTGGCCCATTCATCCCAGGGCGGTTAAGCAGATGAAGGAGTTCGGACTGTATGAGAAGGTGCGGGCCAACAGGAACCTGGTGCTTTTGCATCCCATCGGTTACCACGAGATGCTGAAGCTGAACATGGGCGCCAGGATCATGTTGACTGACAGTGGCGGACTACAGGAGGAGTGTACGGTGCTGGGAACACCCTGCCTGACACTCCGGTGGAACACCGAACGGCCGGTCACGCTCAGGGAACACGGCGGAGCCAGTGTGCTGGTGGGGAACAACATCAAGAGGATCAGGGAGGAGTTTCGGAACACCATGCAGTTGCAGAGAAAACCTGTGAGACCGGAACTCTGGGACGGAAAAACCGCAGAACGCTGCCTGAAAGCCATCCTGGAATACAAAACCAACAGTTAAAAGTTTGTGGGACATTCACAAAAAGAGCTTGCCATGAAAATCACAAAGCTGGAGATAGAGTCAGGCATACTTGGCAAAGAGGTTTGTCAGGTTGATGAAATGAAGGATGGGAAATCATTTTTACATGAGGAGTCATTCATTATCGCAGAATATAATCCCTATTACATTCAATGCCAATTGGATGCGGAGGACCTGACCACCATTCATTCGATGGAGGATGCAGGTTTCCGCTTCGTGGAGTTCCGGTTGAAAAAGATGCTCGATATTCATTCATTTCACAACGTCAGTGAATATGCCTATTATCCATATTTCGTCAGGACCTTCAGGGATGAGAATAATTTCAAAATTGCGCAGCAGCTCCTGGACAGCAGTACCCCGGATGACAGGTTTACCAGGGATCCCTACATTGCCGATGACCTCGCCCGGAAACGGTTGCAAGGGTACCTGAAAAAATCATTTGATCACGCGGACAGCGAATTTCTATACGGGCTTTTTAATAAAAACAGGGATGGGTTGCTGGGATTCAAAACCATCGAGATAAAAAATGAGGAGCAGGTACTGTTTTGTCAGACCGCACTGCAGGAAGATCTCGATCAGCAAAAATTCACCCACATGCTCGACTCGCTGATCATTAGTCAGCTCTATGAAGAGGGATACCGGAGTTTCTATGCGGTCACCTCCGGTTTAAACCTGATGGAGATGAACCTCCATATGTCAGTATTGAAGTATAAAAACGTTTCAGCAACAGTTATACTCAGGAAAGTATATGCATAAAGAAGCTAAATTCAGATGAGCAGCATTCTTGTTATGCTCCGTGAATTTGGCTGTTATTCGTTTACTTTAAGCAGTTAGTTGTTCCGGCAGGTGGGTGGCTCGTCAAAAAAGCAGGGGGAGGCTGGGTGAAAATTCAAATCTTTCTGTTAGCTTTATGATGCTGATCGATCCATTGTAAAGATCGATGGAATTGTCTATTTTTGTTTAGTAAAATTATGAAAAAAGCATTTTTATCTAGTATCATTCTGCTGGTTGCACTGAATGGTTGTATTGTGATCGAGGAGGATCCATTAGTGGCACTGAATCCCGAGGTGAACCTCCAGAGTCATCTCAAGAGCAACACGGTCTATGTTACCGCTACCATCTTTGCCAACCCGGCCTTTGGTGCCCCGGGGAATATCCCGACGCTCTTCAGTTACCAGGGCGAGGTGGAGTTGTACAATGAGTCTACCGGCGAACTGCTTGATTCGAAACCGATCACAGGCGACGGGACCAGGTCCATCGTTGAGGTCTCCGCAAGTGCCAATACCCTGCAGAACATGGTGATCATCGTTTCGGGAAGGGTGCTGGCCCATGCCGACAGGGGAAGCGATGGCGATCCTACCAACGATATCCTGCTTGACAAGACCGATTTCTACCAGATGCGGCTGCTTTCGGAGGTGATCAGCCTGCAGGACTTCCCGGTGGTGACCCTGGCTCCCGCGGTGGAGTACCAGTCACACTTCAGGGGCACCGAGCTCTACATCACAGCCACTATCACTGCAAACCCAACCTACATCAACACCGGTCTCGATCCTATTTTGTTCGGGTATAACGGGATCGTACAGATCTACGATACAACCACCGGGGCACTGCTGAAATCGAGTGTGATTGGCGGGACCGGACTCTCAACCAACGTTACCATCCTTGTGAATACCGCAACCATCAGCGGACTTGTAATTATCACTTCAGGGACGGTAACCTGTACCGTGGATGTGGGTGCCGATGGCAACGCATCCAACGACCTGGCGGTCTCATCGGCGCGGTTCTATTCGACGCAGGTTGTGGATATGACGGAGGAGTAACCAATCGCATGACTTATTGATGAGATGCCGGATATTGATGATAAAAAAGATTTAATTTCTGACGAGTCTTTAAAATTCTTCGATCAACGATCTGTTCTTTCTTTCGTGGGGAAAAATCACGGTACAAGCACCTTTATCTTTTTCACAACAGAGCTGGTCAAACTCTTGCTGGCGCCATGCAGCCATGGTATTGAAAAGTCAGTCAGAAAGATTAATTTAATGCATTCATTCGCCCTTGTCCGATCCGCTGAAACGTCGATCTGCAAGAACAAATTATGATGGTTATGAGAAAATTTGCAACAATATTCTTTTTTCTGCCACTTTTTATCGCATTTATTTCCGGTCAGTTGCAGGCACAGGAGACAGGTTTTTACCAGCAGTCCATCCAGGACTTCAGTGAGAATTTCGATCAGGACCTTACCCTTCCCGCGATACTTAAGAGCCGTGGTGTACCCGCCTACCCGTTTCCGGTCACCGTGAAGCAGTCAGACGGCACCACTATTGCGCTCAGACGCATGGGCGATGGGTTTTTGAACTGGTACGAGACCGGTGCGGGCTACACGGTACTAAAGGATGGAGAAGGGGATTACATGTACGCGGTGCAGGACAGTGAGGGCCGGCTGGTCCCTTCGGAACTACCTGTCGGGAGCAGCAAGGGGGTGCCGGACGATATTCCCACCCACCTCCGGCACAGCGCTTCGCAGGTGTCGGCACTGAAAAAGGCCTACTTCCCGGAACCGGGCAGCAAGGCGAACCCCAATCCCTTTCCCTCCACCGGCAGCAACAATGTATTGGTGTTATTGATCGAGTTTGCCGATCTCACCTCCTCGCTCTCACCACAGGAGATCGAAAATATGATGACCGCCCCGGGTTTTGGCGGCACGGGCAGTTTCAGGGACTACTACCTGGATGTCTCCTACAACAACCTCTCGCTCGGGTGCACAGTGGTTCCCTGGGTGCAGGTGAGTCAGGATATGCGCTACTACGGTGAGAACGATGAATTTGGCTACGACCTCAGGCCCATGGAGATGGTAAAGGAGGCGGTTGATATCCTGGAGGCGGGCGGATTTGATTTTTCGCCGTTCGACAATGACAGCGACGGGTATGTGGATGAGATCATCGTGGTGCATGCCGGCTATGGTGAGCAGTACACCGGGGCGGGTGACACCTGCATCTGGTCACACTCCTTTCACATGGGCGATCTCAGCGTGGAGTATGACGGGGTGATCCTCGACAACTATCTGGTCACACCCGAATTGTTTGGCAACTCCGGTACCGAGATCGCCTCGGTAGGCACCGTGGTGCATGAGTTTGCGCACAGCCTGGCCATTCCCGACCTGTACGACGTGGATGGAGAGGGCAGTGGCGGGTACGCGTTCGACCTGAACTTCTGGGACCTGATGGCGGTTGGATCATGGAACAACGAGGGGCGCACGCCGGCCGGGATCAACGCCTGGCTGAAGCGGTACATGGGCTGGATGGAGATCCCTGTAATCGATGCCACCGGCACCTACAGCCTGGATGCGGCCATCGACAACCCGGTGGCCTATCAGCTCAACACCCCGGTGTACAACGAGTACTTCGTCGTGGAGAACAGGCAGCGCACCGGGTTCGACAGCTATCTGCCGGGCGAGGGGATGCTGATCTACCATGTTGACCTGAACTATCCCGGCTGGCTCACCGGCGAGATCAATGTCGACCCGCTGCACCAGGGGTTTGATATTCTCGAGGCAGACGATATCAGGGATACCATCACCCTGCCGGGGGATCCCTTCCCGGGAACAGCCGGGATCGTCCGTTTTGATTCGGTGACCGTGCCCGGGTCGAACACCCGCAATGGTGAAACCTCTCAGGTAGCCCTTCAGAATATTTCCATGTCGGCTGGCATGGTCACCTTCGAGGTGGCGGGCAGCACCTATGATGCGTTGCCCCCCGGCTGGAGCATCGACGAGCTGGCTTATGCGCAGCTGGGGATCGTGACCGCCATGGTAGATACAGGCGGAAACACAGTCACCAGCGGGTACCTCGCAGCCTTTGTAGATGAGGAGTGCCGCGGGATCGCATCCATATCGCATGATCCGGGTTCGGACCAATATCTTTTTGAGATGCGCGTGTTCAGCAACGCGAGCGGGGGTGAGGAGCTGCAATTCAGGTATTACGACAATGTGCAGGACAGCATTTATAAACTGTTCGAGATGCTGGAATTTGCGAGCGATACCATTGCCGGGAGCACCGACGAACCGTTCCTGTTTCACGTGCCGGTGCGTTACACCCGGGATTTCGTGCGCGGCTGGAACTGGTTCTCGCTGAACGTGGCCCCGGCCGACATGTCGCCCGGCGCCGTTATCACAACCTGCACTGCAGCAGGAGATTACATAAAGAACCAGGTCAGCTCGACCACCTACTATTCGGGGTACGGCTGGTACGGCACCCTCAGGCAGATGGGCACGAGCAACCTGTATATTATTAACGCGGCGGGCAGCTGCGGCATTGATATTGAGGGGGTGGCGGCAGATCCGTCGAAGGAGCAAATCGACCTGGTGGCCGGATGGAACTGGGTGGCCTATCATCCGCATGTATCCATTCCGACCGGCGAGGCGCTTGCCTCGTTGTCGCCCACGCACCTCGACTATATCAAGGGGCAGTCAAGCTCCGCGACCTACTACAACGGTTTCGGCTGGTACGGCACGCTCGATACGATGCGGTCGGGCGAGGGTTATATGATGCGCCTGGCCTCAGCTGATGTGCTGCAGTATCCCGACGCCGCGCCGGACAGCAAGGCGGTCCCCCGTGAAGAGGAAAAAAACAGTGACGGCCTTCCGCCATGGAGTTATCATCCGAATGATTATGAGCACAGTGGCGAGCTGAACGCGGTTGTGATCAGCGGCGGAGAGGAAGTTAGTAGTGGGTACCTGGGGGCGTTCGTTGGGGATGAGTGTCGTGGGTACGTGGATGCGTTGAAATTTTCGGATGACAGGTTCATTTTCCTGTTACTGATTGGCAGTAATTCTTCGGCGGGTGAGACGATCTCTTTCAGGTACTACGATGAGGCGCAGGACCGGGTGTACGGGGTTGATGAGACTTTAACGTTTGAGAACAACATGCGGGTAGGGACCGCATTGGATCCGGAGGAGTACCATGCCGTGGAGAATTCCCGACCGGTGGCCGCTTGTCCGCCGGCAGGTTCGCTTGCTCCGGCACCGGGTCCCATTGTATTTGATTATTGTAAGATATTTTCCGATCCGGATGATGATGAGCTGGTATTCAATTATGTGGCGAGTGACGGGACGGAGGTGAAGTGGATCACGGAGTGTGAGTTATCGTTTACCGCTGCTGATTCGGGGACGTCGACCATTACGCTGATCGCCTCTGACGGTCAGTTGCAGGCTGAGTGCAGTTACAGTTTTACGGTGAACCCATTGAATAGTCCGCCCGAGCTGGTGCGTCCGCTCGGTGTTTTGCGACGTGACGAGGGTTTCGGAATGTTTACGGTGGACCTAGATACCGTGTTCAGGGATCCTGATGATAATCCGCTGGAGTTTGATGCGGCTGCCGCCGGTGAAGGAGTTGTGACCGTTGCGGTGGAAGGATCGAAGCTGATCGTTTCAGAGGTAGCGCCGGGGAACGTGCAGGTTCGGGTAAGTGCCTCGGACGGGGAGTTCAGTGCGGAAGACCGTGTGGAGGTTGTCGTTGTGGCAGATGGACCGTCGCCGCCGTGGGAGTTTAGTCCTGCAGGATATGAATATAAGGGTCAGATCGACGC